>NZ_JBGQRB010000007.1:0-64890 GCF_045528645.1 Ruoffia sp. FAM 20857 | reverse complement strand
GTGCACGTTGATTGGCACCTTCATGGGTATCCTGAGCTTGGTATTGATCTGAAGGGCATCGTTTAAGTTCTCTATAAATCGTTGACCGATGGCGCCCGATTAATTGGGCAATGCGATTAATTTTATAGCCTTCTTGATAGAGTATTTCTATTTTTGAACGTTCCTCTATGGTAAGATGTGTGTAGCTCATAACAGACCTCCGTGTTTATGTTTTTGTCGTTACTAACATTTTACACGAACCTGTTATGGGTTTCTTTATTTGTCGCACTTAATTTTACAATTCATCAATTAAATAAAGCTTGTCTTTAAATGAATCTCCATGAATTTGTTCATATAAAGTAAAATATTCTTCAAAAGTTATCTCCGAACTCGTACCTAGCAATTCAAATTCTACATCAAATAAATTCACAATCATATTTAATTGTTGGAAGCCATTCTTCTCGTAAAATTGCAGGCGTCGTAAGCGTTCCTCTATGATACCTTCATCCGTTTGAACAACTTCAATTTCTAAGCAAATATTCATGTCATGATATTTTTCTTTAAGAAGTGATAAAACTTTTGAACCATAACCTAGGCTGCGATATTCAGGAGAAATTGCAAAGTATTCAACAAAAATTAATTGAGAACTTTTTAAAGTTGAAATCATACCAATAAAGCGTTCGTCTTCAGTAATTGCGAAGACTTCAGCAAAACCAGTTTCTTGATGTGAGAATAAAGATTCAAAAGGTTTGCGTTCATACGAAGGAAAGGCATTGATATATAAAGTTTCCAAATCATCTGCCAAAGGTGAGTGAATGGAATTGATACGTTGGATTTTCATGTTATAAACTCTTTTCTAATATATTTATTCTATTATATCTTTAATTGAAAAGGATTTAAAGAGTCTACTTTTATTATATTTTCATAAAGATAATCAGCAAGGGGATCAAATTTGTTTCATGTATGGTAAAATAGGTGAACATTTTAATAAATTTAAATTGTTTAAGGAGGTATAGATATGGAATGGATTAAATTAATAGGTATTGTCATTATCATATTAGGTTTTATTCTAAAATTTGACACAATCGCAACTGTTGTTGTCGCAGGACTTGTTACTGCATTAGTATCAGGCATTTCATTCACAGAATTTTTAACGATACTCGGAGAGGCATTTACGAACCAGCGTTTTGTAACCTTGTTCTTCTTAACTTTACCGATGATCGGCTTGTCAGAGACGTTTGGTCTAAAAGAACAAGCGATTCGATTTATTGAAAAGATTAAAGGACTCTCAACAGGTGGCTTGTTTACAGTGTATCAAGCGATCCGTGAATTATCGGGATTTTTCTCAATTCGACTTGGTGGGCATCCACAGTTTGTGCGTCCATTGATCTATCCAATGGCAGAAGCAGCAGCGGAGTCAGATACGGATGGTAAATTAGATGAAGACGACGTTGAGAAAATTAAAGCACGCGCATCTGCAGCGGATAATTATGGTAACTTCTTTGCGCAAAATACATTCGCAGGATCTGCCGGAATTCAATTAATCAGTGCAACATTGATTGACTTAGGTTTAAACGGTAACCAAAGCTCATTAGCCATTGCGTCAATCCCAATTGCAGTGATTGCATTAGTATTAGCTGCCATTTTCAACTGGCGTTTTGACCGTCAATTACGTAAAAAAGCGAAAGCTAAAAAGTAGGAGGAGAAATCAATGGAACAATTTGCAAGTACAGTTTTAGAAATTATGTATATCGTCATTGGTTTACAATTACTTTATACAGCTTACCGTGTATTCAACGATGAGACGAATCCTACACGTATCGGAACGACATTATTTTGGGCGACTCTAGGAGTCCTATTCGTTGGTGGTAGTTATATTCCCAATATCATTAATGGAGTATTAGTGTTGATCATTGGGGTAATTACTTTATTCAAACAAGTATCGATCGGAGAAATCAAAGCCACACCGGAAAAAGAAGTTAAAGAGAATGCTGACAATACAGGTAATGGTATCTTCTTACCCGTCATGACTTTAGCGATATCTTCATTATTGATTGCCCAAATTTTCCCAGCATTAAGTCAATCGGTCTTAGGTATTGGAGCTTTAATCGGGACGATAACACTATTATTCACTATTCGTCGTGGACCAAAAACATTGCTTCCAGAAAGTGATCGCATGATTCAACAGGTATCAACAACAGGTATTTTACCTCAATTGCTTGGTGCTTTAGGTACAGTATTTACTGCAGCAGGTGTTGGAGATGTTGTGTCTGGACTTGTTCAAGGAGTCATCCCAGCTGAAAGTCGATTCTGGGGAGTTTTAGTATATGTCTTAGGTATGGTGTTATTCACAATGGTTATGGGGAATGCCTTTGCGGCCTTTACCGTTATTACGTTAGGAATTGGTGTGCCATTCGTATTCTCACTTGGTGCGGATCCAATTATTGCAGGAGCTTTAGCAATGACTGCTGGTTTTTGTGGGACTTTAATGACCCCTATGGCTGGTAATTTTAACGCATTACCTGTAGCATTATTAGAGATGAAGAGTGAATTTGGAGTCATTAAAGACCAAGTTCCATTCGCGTTTAGTATGATTGTAGTGCATGTAATTTTAATGTACTACTTACCATTTATCTAACAGGAGGCGTTTTTATATGAAAATTTTAGTAACAGGATTCGATCCATTTGGTGGCGAAGCAATGAACCCTGCCATTGAAGCAGTAAAATTATTACCAGATACAATTAAAGGTGCAGAGATTGAAAAATTGGAAATCCCAACAGTTTTCCACAAATCTGCAGATGTTGTCCGTGAGAAAATGAATGAATTCAAACCTGATGTTGTTTTAAATATCGGTCAAGCGGGCGGACGTATGGGCTTAACACCAGAACGTGTCGCAATCAATCAAGATGATGCCCGTATTCCTGATAATGAAGGAAACCAACCGATTGATTTAGCTATTCAAGAAGACGGCCAACCAGCTTACTTCTCAAAATTACCAATTAAAGCAATGGTAGAAGCGATGAAAAATGTAGGCATTCCTGCCTCAGTATCAAACACAGCTGGAACTTTTGTATGTAATCACATAATGTACCAAACACTTTACTTAGTTGATAAAGAGTTCCCAGAAGTAAAAGCAGGATTTATGCATATTCCATTCATGACTGAACAAGTATTAGATAAACCAAATCAACCCGCAATGTCATTAACTGATATGGCTCGTGGAATTGAAGCAGCGATCAAAGCAATTGTTGAATACAATGATAAAGACGATATTCAAGTGATCGGTGGAGCGACGCATTAATTTTTAACTCGGTAAGGCAATCTGATATACTTAGATTAACAAACTTACGAAAAGAGGAATGGACATGTCAATATTTGATCGATTAACAGGAAAAGCAGGTAAAGTCGATAACGCGAGTGCTATGAATGTGATTCAAGATATTTTAACGTCAACAGAAGAAGTTGTTTCAACATACAAATTGATTCGTGACTTTATTGTGTTCACTAACAAACGTCTTATCTTAATTGACATCCAAGGAGTCGGAAGCAAGCGTGACATCCAAAGTGTTCCGTATAAATCAATTAGTCGTTTCTCAATCGAAACGGCAGGGACAACTGATTTAGATGCTGAAATTGATATCTTCATCTCGAGCGCTACGGAACCGATTATTCGCTTAGAATTAGGTCGTAATCGTGACAATTTAAATGAAATAGCCCGTACCTTAGCTGAAGAAATATTAGGTTAGACAAACAAAAGGACTCATTTACCTGGTTAAACGGGTAAATGAGTCCTTTTAATATAATTTAATCACTTTAATCACCGTGACCGCTTTACTTCTACAGCCATTTATTCCGTTTAAACAGCCAGTAACCAATTAACACTAAAATTAGAGTAGTAATACCAATGATAATCATTGAAGATGCAGCCTCTTCACCTGGCACAGGAACGTTCATTCCCCAAGCGCTGGTTATAATGGTTGGAATTGTTAAAATAATGGACCATACAGTTAATACGCGCATAACTTGGTTCATATTATTATTGACCACATTCGATAAGATATCGCTCACTTTTTCATTGAGTTGCTTCAATTCATGCACCATGCCACTCGCTTGATGCAATTCAACATTAACATCACGCAGATGCTGCAAGTCATTATCCTCAATATCTAACTGGTTAAACTGTTCTTTTAGATGTTCTAGTACATCCCGATCATTATTAATGGCTGAATTAAAGAAGACGAGCGCTTTATTTAATTTCATTTGCGTGTAAAAGATTTCATTTTTTGTAGACTCTGTGACATCTGATTCTAAATCCCGAATTTCTCGGTCGATTTCCTCTAAAAGAATAATGAATAATCGGGCGATAAACCATAGTATATTCAATACTAGGCCCAACTCATCTAAGCCGTTAAAAGAATTCAATCTCATTTCTGTAATGTGATTGAGAGTTTTTAAGGAATCGATACTAGTGACAATGACTAAACCAGGTTTAAATACAATGGCGATAGGGGCAGTACGATACACGTCACGGAAGTCTTGTGTTCGCTCTTTAAAGGGGTAGTTAAAGAGTACCAAGGTGTATAAATCTCCATCATCGCCTTTATACGACTCCCACCGGGCAACTTCGTAAGAATCTAGACCACTCGTTATAAAATCCTCAGGAATATCAAATTGATCAAGCATCTGTTGAATTTCCTGTTCATTCGCTTGCCATAAATGATAGAAATCATACGATTTATCTTCTTGATTCTTCCCATAAGCCATTGTGTAATGTTCTAGCATGTCGCTCCTCCTTAAGTTAAATTATTCCACCAAATGACCAACAACATTCCGACGTGGTTCTGAACCCCAAAATGTCCAGAAATCTAATCCAACCACTTCCCCATTTTCTTGAGTCGAAACGGGAGCGCTTTTATTTATACTAATAAATGAAAAAGCCATTACAAAGGTGATTAATAAATTAATAATTTTTTTCATTGTAAATCCTCTTTAAAATTTATGAAACGGTGACAAACATAATTTACGATATAAATCGGTGCGCTGAACATTAATAACAAACCTAGACCAGGCTGGAAAAATGCGGTCACTATTATAATCAAATGCGCTAGTATTATCAGTAATGACATAACAGGATTTTTAATCGTTAGTAAAAATCCAATTATTATAGATTTCTTCAATGTAACTGAATGATTTGCAAAAATATAAAGTGAAAAATGAAAAATACAGTAAATTATGAGACTAAGAAAAATTAAAGCATATTTAAATGTGATAACGAGCGGACTCTGAGTTGTAATTGAATTAAGAATGAGTAAATCTAATCCAATGAGTAAAATAAAAGGGAGAGAAATCGAACCAAATTTAAGGCTTTTTCTCCACAGTTGTTTAAAAGCGATTTTAAATCGAAATAATAACGATGAATTCGCTAATTCATTATTGGAAAAATAGCCATCGATCACATGAACTAATGCGAAAAGAGTTATCAAAGGTAAACTGAATAAAATAAATAGTCAATTTACGGAAACTAGAAAAGGTAAAAAACTAATAAGTTTATTTTTATTTAGACCTACCCCTTTCGAAGATTAGATTTCCAAAAATTAATACCTATTAAAAGATAAGCATCACTATTGGAACATAGCGTAAAGTGAATGCAATTAAAATAAGAAACACTCAAACGAACACTTTAATGTATTGGGATTACTTTTAATTTTTTTAAAACACCTTTTGATAATTAGTCAAAATATCCTATGTTAATTATATCAATATAATAATATGAATGATTATTAATTGATAACAAAAAAACTGAATAACTTATCGTTACTCAGTTTAAGGTACCTATACTTTATTTAATGTTATAACCATGTTCTTTTGCTAGATCAATGTATTCTTGTAAGTCGCGTTTAAATACCCAATTTGTGAATGATTCAGAAAGTACTTCACTTGCTGTACGGTATACTAATGAAGGGATGTTACGAATACAGTAGACAAAGATATCGTCCACTTTAAGTAATGGTTCATCATAAGTTGTCTCTTTACTGAATTCAACGGCTTCACCAGGTTGAGCGGCTAAATCAACAACAAGCGTTCCTTTTTTCATGTTTTTAACATGGTCATAAGTTAACATATGATTTGTTGGATCAGTTACCGCAATTCCGTTAATAATCACATCGTATTCACTATAAGTTTTATAAAATTCATCTAAATTACTACGGTAGAACATACGAATATTATCAATAGCACCAAGTTTAGATGCAGCATTCATCGCACCTTGAGATACATTTCCCGAACCAAGAATTGCGATATTCGTTGTCGAACTGAACAGTTTACCGTAACTTAACATTGAATGAATGGTACCTACATAACCTGCGGTAACGCTGTTTTTGTAAGTAAAGTTACTTCGGATAAATGGAATAGGTTCAATCTTATCTTCAAAAGCAATGGTTGGTTGTGTGTTATCAATATTTAAGATGATTAAATGTTTATCAGTTGCGACCCCTTCCATGAATGCTTTACCTTTGGCTTGTGGGTGGATCCAGCCAATGATAATTTGGTTATCTTGTAATAAATCATATTCCTCTTCCGGTATACCTTTCATCGAGTAAAGAGCATCTGCTTGCTCATAGACCTCTTTACGTGAAAGTATTGTACAGCCTTTATCTTCATATTCTTTATCAGTAATTTCTAAACTTTCACCAAAGTCAGCTTCGATTAATATATCATTTTCTAAGCCTTCGATGTGTTCTGGTAGTAGAGTAAGTCTCTTTTCTCCAGCATTACTGGGTTTTAAAATCCCTAATTTCATATAATACCTCCTATGTCCCTGTTACATTCTATTATAACCTTTACTAGTAAATATTTCAGTGAATTAAATTATTATAATAAAATTATGAAGATAGTATTGACATATAATATAATTAGATGGTATACTTCTGTTTGTCGTTGTCACGACCAACCACTTTTTTTATTGCCGGGGTGGCGGAACTGGCAGACGCACAGGACTTAAAATCCTGCGGTGGGTGACTACCGTGCCGGTTCGATTCCGGCCCTCGGCATAATAAGCTATCGGTTTATAATAATCCTTACTCTAGTAAAGAGTGAGGATTATTTTTTTGGTTCGTTAAAAAAACGGAGCTTACAATAAAGTAAGCTCCGTTTGTATGTTATGTTAGTTACCATCCACTACATATTCCTCAGTCACTTCTCCGTTTACTAAATGTAACATAGGAGCGGAGTTTACGGCATTATGAAGGTCATCGTATTGGAATGATCCAGTTACGCCTTCGAATTGAATATTTTCCATCGCGTCACGGATCGCTGTTGGATCATCTGACCCTGCTTCTTCGATTGCTTGGAAGATTAAGTGAGCGCCATCGTAACTTAAAGCGTCGAATGTATCGGGTGCATGACCGAAGCGTTCTTCGAATTTCGCAACGTATTCTTGGGCACCAGGATTGTCACTACCTGTATGGAAGTGCGATGTAAAGTAAAGATCAGTAGCGTTTTGGGCGCCAGCAATTTCAGTTAAAGTATCACTTGCGAAGCCATGTCCACTTAGAATTGGTTGCATTAGACCCATTTCACGTGCTTGGCGAACGATGATTCCAGCTTCACTGAAGAAGGCGGGGACATATAAGACATCGAAATCAAGGGCAGCAATTGAAGTGAGTAAGCCCATAAAGTCTTGCTCGCCATCATTATAGAACACTTCATCAACAACTGTTCCGCCTAAATTTTCAAATTCTGCTTTGAAAGGCTCAGCTAAACCAACCGAATAGTCTTTTGATTGGTCAGTAATAACCACTGCATTGGTTGCGCCTAATTCGTCCATCGCAAACCTTGCAGCTGCGTTTCCTTGGAATGTATAAGTAAAGGCTAAACGGAAGATATTACTGATAACTTCACCGTTCTCATCTAAAGCTAAATCGTCTGCTGTTCCTACGGGATATATAGTTGGTAACTGACTTTCAACCGCAGTTGGACGGGATGCGTAAACTAGGTCAGACGTTGCAGGACCAAAAACTACAGATACACCTTCACTAGCTAAACGAGTCGCAATCGAAGTTGCTTCTGCTTTATTCGATGTGTTATCGTATTCTACGATTTCGACCATTCGACCACCTAAGAGACCGCCCGCTTCATTAACTTCCTCGGCAGCTAATGTCAGATTATCCATCATTGGTACAGCGTATGCTGATCCGACACCAGACAGTTCCAAGTTTGCTCCAATGCGAATTGGTTCTTGATCCTGTGCCTGTGCAGTAGTCTTAGCAGGTGTTAAACTTGTCCCTAAAGTAAGCATTGAAAGTAACGTTAATCCTAGTTTTCTTAATTTCATAATAATAATCCCCTTATATAATATTCAATAGAAAAAATAAAAAGCCCTAATCTATCTTTCGGATAGAATAGGACTATTAAAAAAGATTTTCCTATTCTGTGTTCAAACATGAATAGGACTGAGCAGTTATTCGATTTTTTCGAATAAGCTAAGTCCTGAGGCCGTTAATAATAATAATAATGGCGTTATTTAATTTCATGTTTGATAACAGAAGCATTGGGGTTTCTCCTTAAATTTTAATGATTTCTAATGTAATTCAAAGATATCACATGGAATTTAAATGTGCAAGCATTATTAATGGACTTTATTCGTGCTATAGTTTTATGACAATAAAAAACGGAACTCACTAGAAGTAAGCTCCGTTTATCTGTCTATTTATTAGTTCCCATCAACTTCAAATACTTCAGCTACTTCTCCATCGATATAATGTAACATTGGGGCAGTTTCTACGGCATTATGGTATTCATCGTATTGGAATGCACCAGTGATTCCTTCAAACTGAATATTTTCCATTGATTCGCGAATTGCTTCAGGGTCATCTGTTCCGGCTTCTTCAATAGCTTGGAAGATTAAGTGGGCAGCGTCATAACTTAAAGCATCAAATGTGTCAGGTGATTCACCGTAACGTTCTTCGAATTTCGCAACATATTCTTGAGCGCCTGGGTTTTCACTACCAGTATGGAAGTGAGAGGTAATATATAAGTCTGTTGCATTTTGTGGGCCAGCAATTTCTAATAATGTATCACTTGCGAAGCCATGTCCACTTAGAATTGGTTGCATTAGACCCATTTCACGCGCTTGTCGAACAATGATTCCACCTTCACTAAAGAAACCAGGTATATATAAAACATCAAAATCAAGGGCAGCCAATGAAGTCAATAGACCCATAAAGTCTTGCTCGCCAGCGTTGTAGAAGAGTTCTTCAGTAATTGTCCCACCTAAAGCTTCGAATTCTGCTTTAAAAGGATCGGCTAAACCAACCGAATAATCATTGGATTGGTCAGTAATAACTGCTGCGTTTGTTGCACCTAATTCGTCCATAGCATATCTAGCAGCAGCTTTACCCTGGAAAGAATACGTAAAAGCTAAACGGAAGATATTGCTTATTACATCACCATTCTCATCGATTGTTAGATCATCAGACGTTCCAACTGGATACATTGTCGGTAACTGGCTTTGAATGGCAGAAGGGCGTGATGCATAAATCATATCTGATGTTGCTGGGCCAAGAACTGCTGCTACATCTTCACCGGCTAGGCGTGTCGCAATGGATGTTGCTTCAGTTTTGTTCGAAGTATTGTCATAGTCAATAATTTCGATCATGCGGCCACCTAATAAACCGCCCGCTTCATTGATTTCTTCAGCAGCTAATGTCAGATTATCGATGATAGGTACACCATAAGCTGATCCGTATCCAGAGAGTTCTAAATTCGCACCAATGCGAATTGGTTCCTGTTCTTGTGCATTTGCAGTGGGCATAGCAGGCGTTAAGCTAGCCCCTAAAGTAAGCATTGATAGTAATTTTAGTCCCATTTTTCTTAGTTTCATAATAATAATCCCCTTTTTTAAGTTTCAATAGAAAAATAAAAAGCCCTATTCTATCTTGCGGATAGAATAGGGCTTTTAAAAAGAAAATCCTATTCTGTCAACAAACACGAATAGGACTTGGCATATATTCGAATTTTTATCGAATAAGCTAAGTCCTGACAGCGTCGACGACGACGTTGTTTAATTTTGTGTTTGTAAACAGAATCATTTAGTTTTCTCCTTGAATTTTAATTTTTCTAATGTGATACAAAGATAACACACGGAATTAAAATGTGCAAGCGTTATTAAATACTAGATAATGAATATTATTAATATCATTAAGGAAAACATAGAAAAGGCATATCATTACCCTCAAGTCGGTGTTATAATGACAAATGTAGGTAATCGATTACAATATGAGTATATTCGCAATGTATACCTTTTACAAACTGACAGGTATTTTTAGCCTTAATCGAAAATATAATTAAAAAAATAGTTAATAGAAAAATTAAAAGAAAGAGAATAAAATGAGTGAAAATATTATTAAACAAACCAAAGATGATAAAAAGTTCTTAATTATGGCCCACCGCGGATTCTGGGGTGGGAATGTAATTCAAAATACCCGTCAAGCTGCAATTACCGCTAAAAAAGCGGGAGCAGATATTATAGAGGTCGACGTATGTCGCTCAGCTGACGGCGTGTATTATTTATTTCATAAATTAGTCGTAAGAATGTTACTAGATGTTGATAAAGAGTTTGAAGAGATGACCTCTGAAGAGATTGATTCTTTAGTGTTACTCAATTCAAATGGACAAAAATCTGGCTACCGAGTAGAAAAGTTAGAAGACTTTCTAGATTGGCTTCCAATAAATTATATTGTAAATATAGATCGAACGTCAGATTACTGGGATGATGAAGCTCTTTTTGACATATTAATCAAATCAGGTAAGAAAGAATTATTATTCCTAAAAGCACCAGCTGAACCAAAGTCATTAGAGTTGTTAAACGAAGCGAATGTGAATATACCATTCGTTGCGATTGCCTACGAACAAGCTGACTTTGAACGAGTAAAGTCTTATGAAAATATTCGATTAATTGGTGTTGATTTAAGAATTGATGATTTAAATCATCATTCATTGCTAGAAAGTAATTGGTTAAATAAACTGATTCACCAAGATATGATGATTATTGCCAATTCTGAACACCTTGGTAGAGAGTATAAACTATTCGATGTGCTGGACGATACAGCCGCAATTCTTTGTAGTGAAACTTATGTCTGGAGTATTATGAGAAAATACGGAGTCAACGTCATCAAGACCGATTGGCCTAACTTCGTGAATGATTACCGTAACCGTATTAGAGAAAGAAACTAGAAAAACCGCTAAAGTTGAAAAATGCTTTAGCGGTTTTTTACTATTAATTTTTCAAATCACGGCGGTTATATCCAATGAAACCAAGCGCCGATAGTACAATAGCTACAACGATTATGACAAGTAGAGGGAACCCATCGAATTCCACTGGCGTATGGTAAAAGACAGATAAGTTATTTAACCATTCTGGAAATTCCATAAGTTCACCTAAATAACTCACGATGAAAGAGAATGTTAAGTAAAGCCAAATTAATTGCATGACTTTAGGAATAAAGCCGAGTATGAACGTTGCCAAGCTTAAAAGGAACCATATGCTAGGAACATATAACAAGGCCATTTCAACAAAAGTTACTAGAGATAAAGGTTCGTCCATCACAAGGCTGGCAGGGTAGTAAATACCTATCGCCATTAAAAGTTGCATAATTGCAATAAATACTAAACCGATACAATAATAGGTCAGTAACAACTTCGTGCGTGAAACAGAACGACTGTATATATTTTCCAATCGCCCAATATCTTCCTCATGCTTCAGGCTCGTGATCATCGTAACAGCCGGGATGCCAGTAAATAGCGACATAATCGCGAACAATAATCGTGTAAATTCTTCAGTTAAAGTAGCAGTGTCTAAATTTGGTAGAAAAGCTTGCAAAATATCCATGTCAGCAAAGTACGTTTCAAGATCACCTAAGATTGCACCAAAAGCTGCTGCTATAAGGAAAATTCCTAAAGCCCATGAAATGAGTTTAACCTTTTCTTGACTCCAAACAAAACCTGGTAAAGTTTTTAAGAACCAAGAAGCATTTTTTCTACCTGGACGTTGCGGTAGTAGTCCTTGAAAAATATCGCGACGACGATTTAATATAAAGCCAACGTCAATTAGAATTACTGATCCAACCGCTAATCCAATGATTGGCCACCATTCATTCGTCGCAAACACTTCAGTACGCACAGTCCAACCTAATGGTGAGAAAAGTGACAGAGTTTCATTACTAACGTCACCAACTGCACGAATAAGATATGAAAGAATGAGTACAGTGAAAGCAATCCCGCGAGTTCCACGTGTTGTCTCACTTAATTGAGCAGCGACAATGGTAGCTCCTGAAAAGAATAACCCAGTGGACCCAAGAACAGCTCCATACAATAATGAAGCCTCCCAAGTAAAATCTGCATTATCCATAACACCTAAACCGACCGCAATCACTATTGTTATGACTCCATTGAGTATAAGCATTAATAAAGTCGAAGCGGTAGTATAGGATAATTTTCCAACAGGTAATGATTGAACGAGCTCTAACCGGCCTTCTTCTTCATCCAACCGCGTTGTTGTGCTTACTAATAAAATGTTCATAACAGCCATGCCAATCGCTGTAAATAACAACATCTCTCCAGCAAAAGCAATCGCAGCCGTATAATTCGATGGTGACTGTGCAGGACCTAGCATTGCTGTCATGGCTGGGTTTTGCATTGTAATACCTAGGCCAACTAAGTCGCTTTGATTTTCATAAATCATCGGATAAACGTAAGCCACACTTATAGTTAGTCCAACGATCCCAACCAGCCAAAGAAATATATTTAGCCGATGCTGTCGAAATAATAAACTAAAAATCCGGCCAGTCTCTTTAAAAAGCTGTGTGAGCATAAATTACTGACCTCCTTGCGGATTCTCATAATGATGTAGGAATAAATCTTCTAAAGTTGGCGATTGGCTTTCTAACTTAACTAAATTAAAGTCTGAAAGATGTTGCATAATTGCATTAAGTCTCTGACTTTCAATCTGCATTTGATAATGATTATCGTCCATCTCCACCAAATCATGGATACCTTCTAATTGAGCCAAACCAGGCACTGGCATTTCAGTTTGAATCGTTAATTTACTTCGAGTTAAATGACGCAACTCATCGAGTGTGCCTGACTCGATAATTTGGCCCTTACGAATAATCGACACACTATCACACAGACGTTCCACTTCGGATAAGATATGACTCGATAGGAGCACACTTTTTCCATTTTCCTTTGCTTCAAAGACGAGCTCTTGGAAAAGCCGTTCCATTAATGGATCCAATCCAGAAGTAGGCTCATCTAAGATATAAAAATCCACATCTGCTGCAAAAGCGGCGATTAAAACAACTTTCTGACGGTTTCCTTTTGAATAAGTTCGACTCTTCTTAGTCGGGTCAAGTTCAAAACGCTGAATTAAATCATCCAGACGAGTTTGGTTCACTGGACCTCCATGCATCTTCAGTAACAGATCAATAGTTTGACCCCCAGTGAGGTTTGGCCAAAGATTTGCGTCACCTGGGACATAAGCAATGCGTCTATGAATATCAACGGATTGTTTCCACGCATCTTGGTCAAATACTTTAACTTGCCCCGAATCTGCTTTTAACATACCTAGCAGAACTCGAATTGTCGTTGATTTACCAGCACCATTTGGCCCAATAAAGCCATGGACTTCACCTTTGTTAACATTTAAATTGACTTTATCTAAGGCTGTGAAATTTCCAAAGCTCTTCGTTAAATTTTTTACTTCAATGACTTTTGACATGTTGTCCTCCTTATTTAGAACCGTCAGTAACGTATGCTGGTTTGTAATATACTGTCTTCAATAAATGAATGTAAGCAAAGAATTCATCGTAAAGTGGTGTTAGGTCTGCTGAATTGATTTCTGTAAAATCCGTATCAGAAAATTGTGTCACAAGCTTATTCCGATAACCTTCTATTGACCAATAGATTAGATTCAACGCTTTCTCCGCGTCAATATCCTCACGAAATTTAGTTAAATCAATGTCTTTATTTAATACTTTATCAACTTGCTTTTCAATCGCTAGTTTAGCTTGCGATAAACCTTCATATATAGTTGTGTAGCGGGATATATTTACAAAAATATGACCTAAAAAATCAAAAGTATCCTTAAATCTAGGGTATTCTTGATTTTTTATTTCTGAAAAATGAATAATCCGATCAAAAATATCCGTAATGTCATAATTAACCTTCTGAAAATACATCGTATCAATGCGTTCTAAAGCTAATTCAATTAAATACTTAAACAAATCTTCCTTGTTATTGAAATAATTAAATAAACTCCCCTTACTAATATTCGCTTCCTTAGCAATTCGATTTGTTGAAGCGTCATCAAACCCTTTCTCAGCAAATTCTTTAAAGGCTGCATTTAGAATGCGTTCCTTCTTTGCATCATCAATTCGATTAAATTGCTGACTTTCAAACATATAGCACCTACTTTCTATAGTTGACCACCCTGGTCAACTTATTTGGATTTTAACATTATTGACCAGGGTGGTCAATCACTTTTATTTTCTAAAGCGAATAAATTAGAAAATTTTACCGAAAATATTTTAGTTTTATCAATTTGTATCATTAGGATAGTCCGATTTAATCGCTTTAATATAGATAGTTAAATATTATAAAAGTAGGATCATATGAATAAATTTTCATTCAATATTATCGAAAAATATCTTGAACATAGGTAAATAAAACATAGAGTCTAAACAGCAATGATTACTATTTAGAAAAAAGGTGGAATGAGAAATGAAAAAGTATTATTGATTTCGTTGGCAAGCATAACTTTGGTGGCAATAGCGCCCGGGGGAGAAGCAATGGTTACAGCACAGGAAAGTCAAGTAACAGAGAGCCAAGAAAAAACAACGTCGAACTCTATTGAAGGATTGGCTGAACATTATCATAAGGGGGATGAGATTGAGTTAGTTGCTTCAATTGAGGGAGAGACTGAAGGGTCATGGCAATGGTATATCAAGGATAGTGAAGTATCGGAGTGGGAACCCGTAGCGGGTTTAACAAGTCAGATATTTTCAAGAGAGGCTACGACTAATGGTTTACAAATTAAAGCTGCATTACTAGAAAGTAATGGAGATTTAATTGAAGATTCAGAAGTGGTCGAAGTTGTTATTGATGACCACCATAGTGGGGATGAAGATGGGAATGGGGAACGAATTTATAATGGATTCTTCTATAATGATGAGATAGCTGATCGTGACTTATCTGATTGGGAAGGCGATTGGCAATCGGTCTATCCTTATCTTGAGTCAGGGGATTTGGATGAAGTTTTTGAATCTAAAGCTAGAGAGAACGACACAATGACAGCTCAAGCATACAAAGAATATTACACGACAGGTTATGAAACTGATTTGGATCGAATTGTTATTAATGATGATACGTTTACATTCTACTATGAAGATGAAAATGAAGTAATTGCCCAATATGAATATGATGGTTATGAAGTTTTAACTTATGATCGTGGTAATCGAGGAGTGCGTTTTATCTTCAAAAAAGTAGATGGCCAAGCAGCGGATATGCCAGAGTTTATTCAATTTAGTGACCATAGTATTTCTCCGACAGATTCCGCTCATTTTCATTTATATTGGGGGGATAATCGTGATGAATTGCTTGAGGAGGTTGATCACTGGCCAACATACTATCCTTCTGAACTAGATGCTTCAGGCTTAGTCCACGATATGTTAGCCCACTAAGAGTGCACTTTGTACTGCAGTCCTATTTAGAAAAGGAGATTGTGTATGATATTAAAAAAAGTATAGCAAACACTTGATGGTGATGTTTATTAGCATGTTGATCGTAAATAACCTAGGGATGTCGAAGGTCGCATTTGCTAATGAATCTGAAAAAGAAAAAATAACTGTTGTTACTTCATTTTATCCAATGTATGAATTTGTTAAACAAGTTGGAGGTGATCGAATTAACGTCAGTCAATTGGTGCCAGACAATGCGAGTCCTCATGGCTATGAACCAAGTGCCTATAATATTGTGGCAGTTAATAATGCAGATGTATTTGTTTATAGTAGTGACACAATGGAACATTGGGTTGAATCACTACTTAACAATGTTGACAAAGAAGAGCTTGTAATTGTCCAAGCGAGTGGAAATGGAACAGAACAGCATCATAATCATTCAGAGCAAAATCTCACTGAAGCAGAAGAGGAAGGATATGAGGCAATGGGTGTGGAAATTATTGGCTTATCCGATCATTATCATACTGGCGATGTGATAACACTGCAAGCTAACTCAACGGAAGCCGTGACGGAATGGCGATGACAGGTAAACTATCCAGGGGAAGACTGGCAGAGAGTAGAAGATCAAACGACGGAACTGTTTGAATATGAAGCATCTAATTCCAGCTTTTCGGTTCAAGCATTAGGAATGAATAATGATGATGAAGTACTCATCGAATCAGAAATTTTAAACGTACATATTGATAACCACGATGAGCTGGACCCTCATAGTTGGTTAGACCCTGTCTTAGCAATCGATCAAGTAAATAGAATTCAAGAAGCCTTGATACAAGCAGATCCTGAAGGAGAAAGTGAATATAGAGCGAACGCTGAAGCTTTCAACCAGAAATTACAAACTTTACATGAGGATTATGAGCAAGCTTTTGCTGATGCAAAGAATCGATCATTCGTTGTTCAACACGAAGCGTTCGGTTACTTAGCCGATCGCTATCAACTTGAGCAAATATCTGTTGGTGGATTATCAACTGAGGTCGAGCCAAGCCCAGCACGGATTGGTGAGATAGCTAAAATTATCGACGAAATTGATGCTTCAATCATCTACTACCAACAAGGAGGAAATACTTCTATCGCTCAGACGATTGCTTTGGAAACCGGAGTAGAGGTCGCTCAATTATACGATTTAGAAGTAGCTCCTCAAGACCAGGACTTAGGCTATATTGAAGCTATGCAGGAAAATCTAAAAGCATTGAAGTTAAGTATTCAGTAGAAGACTAATCGAAATATAGATAGCTTCATGATACGGCTCAGTTTAAGAAAAAACGATAAAGTATTTTCCTTATTAGGAGGAATAGTCTAACGGGACCTGTCATGAGATGACCAGTCCCGTTAGTCGTTTAATTTCCCCTGTCATGAGATGACCAGTCCCGTTAGCTGTTCAATTTCCCTTGTCATGAGATGACCAGTCCCGTTAGTCGTTTAATTTCCCCTGTCATGCGATGACCAGTCCCGTTAGCTGTTCAATTTCCCTTGTCATGCGATGACCAGTCCCGTTAGTCGTTTAATTTCCCCTGTCATGCGATGACCAGTCCTGTTAGCGGTTTAATTTCCCCTGTCATGCGATGACCCGTCCCGTTAGCTGTTCAATTTCCCTTGTCATGAGATGACAAATCCCGTTAGCTGACCAATTTCCCTTGTCGTGAGGTTTCATATAATACTCAGTTCAAATTAGATAGATTTATAATCACCCCTTAAATTCATTCACGAATTTAGGGGGTATTTATATAGGGAAAATCAAAAAAACACCTCATAAACCAATCGGTCTACAAGGTGTATCACAACTTTAATTCTTTTTACGTTTTGCTTCTTTAATTAATTTTAACGCGCGTTTGCGAGTTTTGATATTTGGACTTTTTAAGTGACGATAAGCACTTGATGCATTCATTGCTCCCATGGATATTTGCTCCTTTACTTCAATTACCAGCTGGCTTTATGAACACCCGGGATTTGCCCTAGATGTGCATATTTTCTAAAGTTAACTCGTGACATTCCGAATTTTCGCATGTAGCCTCGTGGACGGCCATCGATTTTATCGCGCAGTTTTAAGCGGTTAGGGTTTGAATCAATGGGTAATTTACTTAAACCTTCATAGTCTCCCGCTGCTTTTAACTCACGACGTAGGTCTGCATATTGTTCTACCAGGGCGATTTGTTTTTCGTATTTTGCTTGTTTTGATTTTTTGGCCAAGTATGTAAATCCTCCTTATTTTTTAACTTCTGTGAATAAAGTACGACGTTTTAATTTTGGTGAGTACTTCATTAGTTCTAGTCGATCAGGGTTATTACGGCGATTTTTCGTTGTTAAGTATAAACGCTCGCCAGTTTCTTTGCTTTCCATTAAAATATTAATACGCATTTTGAACTCCTTTTATTTAAAATTGCAAATGGTAATGATTACTATTTAACCATAATATCAGGATTGGTCAAAGATGTCAATTAAAAATCCAATCCTATTAGAAAAACACGTTCTCTACAACATTTCCTCAAACGAATAAATCGTATCAAATGCAACTTGGGATAAAGTGCAGTACAATAAACTTACAAGGAGGCGAAGTTTATGAAAATCACGACAGATATGCTCAATCCAGAATTACGTCAAGTAGGAAAATGGATTCGTCGTTTACAACCTAAGATGAATCAACGAAAAATGAAGAAATTAGGGCGCTTTTCTCAAAAAGCTTTATATGGTAAATACTCAGGACCCAATCGCTTAAGAGAAGTGTGGATTCCAC
Organism: Ruoffia sp. FAM 20857; assembly: GCF_045528645.1. Taxonomy (NCBI): domain Bacteria; kingdom Bacillati; phylum Bacillota; class Bacilli; order Lactobacillales; family Aerococcaceae; genus Ruoffia; species Ruoffia sp. FAM 20857. The sequence continues at coordinate 46,391 of NZ_JBGQRB010000007.1, read as the reverse complement.
GTAAAGACGGGTCACTGCTTCGATTATGCGTCTTTCGACCCCGTGAACGAATGTCATCAGATAAAGAAATCTTTCTAAATCATTCAGGTAAACAATGGGATGCTTCAATTGATAAAGCACCCGGGCTACTCTGGCTTCATGGTGGTGGCTTCTCACTAGGTGCACCTGAACAGGATGCAAGTCTTATTGATGACTTTATTGAAGTAAGCGGAACCGTTGTCGTTGCACCCGATTACACATTATCTGGCGACGCACCTTATCCTGCAGCTTTAGAAGATGCTTACTTAGCTTTAAAATGGTTAAAAGAACATGCACCCGAATATGGGGTTCGATTGGACCAATTATTTATTGGCGGAAATAGTGCTGGAGGAGGCCTTGCTGCAGCTTTATCCCTATTAGCAAGGGATCGCGGCGAAGTGAATATTGCCTTTCAAATCCCTTTATACCCTATGTTAGATGCAAGTAGACAGACAGCTTCAGCGCAAATAGAGAATAGCCCAGTATGGAACAGCCAATATAATGAAGTTGCTTGGAAGATGTATTTAGGTCCTGATTACCAAGCAGAAAACCTACCTATCTACGCTTCACCAGCACAAGCGACAGATTATTCAAATTTACCGCCAACTTATACACATGTTGGAACAATGGAGCCTTTCTTCGATGAAACAGTCAGCTATATTAGTCATTTACTTGAGGCTGGCGTGCCAGTGCATTTTAAATTATTTGAAGGGGCGTATCATGCCTTTGATATCATTCAACCAAATACGCCAATTGCGAAAGAAGCGCGAGCTCATTTACTTGTGACATTCAAATACGCTGTCGATAATTACTTTTCAAAACAACCCAATTAAAAAATCCGGAGAGGTTTGACTTTAAAATATTAAGTTGCTACAATGCTTGTAATTAAAGCAAAGCAATTATTTTATCACCGGATGAAATAGTAGGCTCTTTTCCTTTTGTGTAGGTCTTAGAAACAAAAGGGAGGGAGTCTTTTTTATTTGAGGAGGAAATGAATTTGGTAGGTCTGAGTAATCAAGCGTCAAGGACGCGAAAGCAGTTTATGCAATATGTATCCTTAGCGATGTTAAGTATGATGGGACAATCGCTGTTTATCTTTGCGGATACATTCTTTATCGCAAATGGTGTCGGTTCACGGGGTATAGCAGCTTTAAATATTGTATTACCAATGGTTAATGTATTTAATGGGATTGGTTGGATGTTTGGAATTGGTGGGGCAACTTTATTTGCGATTGCCCTTGGTAAGAAGCAATTTGCTGATGCGAACCGTTTATTTAATATGACATTTATGTTTACAATTAGTGCTGCAATTGCATTTGCGGCGATGACGAGTCTATTCTCGGAACCCATTTTGCGATTTTTAGGTGCGAATGAAGGGACTTATTCTCTAGCGAAAAGCTATTATGATATATTGATGTTCTTTTCACCGCTGTTTATGGTCAATTTTGTCTTTATTTCATTTTTAAGAAATGATAATAATCCACGTCTTGCGATGATTGCGATGCTAACTGGAGGGCTAGTGAATATCGTATTAGACTATATCTTTATATTCCCTTTACAAATGGAGTTAAAAGGAGCGGCAATTGCGACGGTATTCTCACCAATAACGTCGATTCTAGTAGCAACTTTACATTGGCACAGGATTGATCATCACTTGCACTTTAATAAAGTAAGTATGCAAATTAAGAAACTTAAAGACATTGTGAGTCTAGGCTTTTCTTCATTCTTTAACGAGTTTTCTTCGGCCGTCGTGATGTTTTTATTCAATATTGTCTTATTAAGATTGGTTGGAAATATTGCTGTATCAGCCTATGCAATTATTGCCAAGATTAATATTATAGTAATTGCTTTATTTACAGGCTTAGGTCAAGGTTTTCAACCACTAGCAAGTAAGTTCTTAGGGCAAGGAAATTCGAAAGAATTAAAACATGTGTTAAAACTTGCGCTCATTGCGGCGGTATTCCTTAGTTTAATTATTTTTGGGATAGGTTTCTTTTTCCCAGACGGGTTAGTAGCAATTTTTAATAGTGAACAAAATCAAGAGATGGCACTGATTGCGCTTCAAGGGATTCCATTATACTTTATGTCATTCTTATTTACGGGAATGAATTTTATTGTGATTTATTATTTGGCAGCGATCAATCAAGCGAGATCTTCGCTTATCTTATCGGCACTGCGTGGTTTTATTTTAATCATTCCGGTGCTACTTGTGATGGCCTTGTGGTTTGACCTCATCGGTGTGTGGCTCACGATGATGATTGTTGAAGTTATGACATTTATATTCGCATTATATATTTTACGTAAGTCACTCAGCAGACTAGCGTAAGTAAAAACCCCCATCAACTGAATGATGGGGGTTTGTTGTTTAAATTATTTAATTAATTGAACTTGTACTTCTGAATCGATATATTCTTTCTCGCCAGCACCTTGTTCAACTGAACCAAATGGCATTTGAGCCACTAATTCGTATGATTCTGGTAGGGCGAATAGTTCACGGATTGCTTTATCAAATCCTTGTTCGTAGCCTACGTTAAAGTGTTGTAGTGATCCACCTAAGTTCATTTCAGCTAGTGCTAACCAAGTAGCGTATTGTGAGTTAGCTGAGTTGTTTTCTTTATATGCTTCAGTACGTTGACCTTGAGTAGGCATTTTAGCCACTGCATCGCGGTCTTCGAAGAATAATACTGTACCGATACCGTTTTTAGCACCTTCCATAATTGGTGACATGAAGTCCCAAGTTGCTTGGTCTAAAACTTCTTTTTGAACATCTAAGATTAAGTTCCAAAGTTTAGTGTTTGCTTCACCAGTTAAAACAACTAAACGTGATGTTTGGCTGTTGAAAGCTGAAGGAACATCTTTTTGAGTTTCACGGATTGTAGCTACGATGTCTTCGATTGAATACTCGCTGTTTGTACCTAAAGCGTAGATTGAGCGACGGTTTTTGATTACATGTTTAAATTCTGCCATAATAATTAAATTCTCCTCTATTTCTAAATAATTAACTTACTGTTTATATTATAAAGGGTGTTTGAATGAATGTAAACCTCTAATTCGAGATAATAGACACAAAGGCGAAATTGTCGATTAATTCGTAAATTTTATTCCGTAATGAGGGGAATATTTGGATAATGTTCCCTGATTAATTCTAGAACTTTCTTAGTCCGCATGTTTTTATTCGTAATATTCATAATCATCGCACCATCTTCACCTTCGATGACGATTTCTTCAGTATGATCATTTCCGCGTTTTCTTCGAATAAAGCGAGAACGATAGACAAAACGATGAATACGACTAACATCATAAGTCTCCTTGTGATATTGAATTGTATCCTCACTAGCCGTGATATACGTTGCGTTGACGATTGAATAAATCGAGTAACCCAAAAGAATGAGTCCAATAATTAAAAAAATCAGGGGGATAAACGCAATAATACTTAACTGATTATCAAAGTTGTCTTGGCCGAGCATCGGGAAAAGGACAAGAGAAAATGTGGCTCCATACCAAGTAAAGACTAAGCCGATGATTAAGAAAATAGCTGTAGCTAATTTCCCTCTTTTGATTTTAAAGTAAGTTTCCATTATGAGCACCTCTTTCAATTAGCTTTATTAAAGTATAAAGCTAATCTAAGTAGACTGCTATTGATATGGATAAATGTGCAATTATTCAGTTAAAATGAGTTAAGAAATAGGCCAGCAACATGCATGCGCACCTCACTGGCCTGATAATTTAAAGATTATTAATACTCTGCATTATGATAAACATCAGTGACATCATCGTCATCTTCAATAATATCGATCATAGCTTCGAAATCTTCTACAAGTGCCTCATCAAGTGGCACAGAAATATTTGGTTTCATCGTTAATTCAGATTGAGCTAAAGTGTAGTTTTCAGCTAAAGCATCACGAACAGCAGTAAAATCAGTTGGAGCTGTGTAAACTTCAACAACATCTTCTGACATTTCCATATCTTCGGCTCCCGCTTCAAGAATATTCATCATTAAAGTATCTTCGTCGTCTTCTAAACCTTCACGTTCAATTGCAATATAACCTTTACGTTCAAATTGAAAAGCGACAGAACCTTTCTCACCTAAATTACCACCATTATGATTAAAAGCTGTACGGATATTAGTTCCTGTACGGTTATGGTTATCTGTTAGTCCATAAACTAAGACACCAATTCCGCCCGGTCCATAACCTTCATAAACAACTTCATCATAGTTTGCGCCATCAGCTGAATCCGTTGCGCGCTTAATTGCTCGCTCAACGTTATCATTTGGCATATTCGCACTTTTTGCTTTATCAAGTACGAGACGCAGTGAAGGATTCATATCTGGATCGCCGCCGTTTTTTGCAGCTACATAAATTTCACGGGATAGCTTTTGGAAGATTTTACCTTTTTTAGAATCTTGTGCATTTTTTCGTTTTTGTATATTTTTCCATTTTGAATGCCCAGCCATCTAATCACTCCTTTTGTTAGTATCATCTAAGTAATCATATAATGAAACCACCTAATTGTAAAATAACTACCTAGTACAAAGGAGTATTTCCTTAAATTTAAAGCATATAACAATCTTTTTATCTATTCACTTGTTACAATGAAGATAAGAATATTCAATATGAGAGGACGATTTATATATGGAATTAGGCGTACACGATTTAGTTACATTAAATGACGGAGAAACCCCTGAGGCAGCATTTGAGCGAACAAAGCGCTTTGTTCAAGAGATAGAAAAGTTAAATTACAAACGCTATTGGTTTGCAGAACATCATAACTCACCGACCCACGCAAGTTCATCGCCAGAATTATTAGCAGCTTATATGTCTGCGGTGACATCAAAAATCCGCTTAGGTACGGGTGGAACAATGATTATGCACTACTCACCATTGAAAATAGCAGAAAACTTCAAAACTTTAACAGCATTAGCTCCCGACCGCATTGATATTGGACTCGGACGTGCACCTGGAAGTGGTCCGAATGAAATTGTTGCACTGGCACAAGGAAAGCCTAACTCTTTCGATGATCAATACGACAAGATTGAAATCATTCTGGATTACTTATCAGACCAACAGGCAGATGGCTATTATGGAAGAACGAACGCGATGCCACAAGGAACATTAACTTTAACACAACCATGGATGTTAGGATCTTCTGGTCAATCTGCAAGTAAAGCGGGAGAAATGGGTTTAGGCTATAGTTTTGCGAAATTTTTTGGTTTAGAAACAGACCCTGAAGTATTCAAACAATACCGCAATGAGTTTCAAGCTAGCCGTTTCTTTGAAAAATCATCTGTGATGGTCAGTTACTTAATTGTCGTGGCTGATACACAAGAAGAAGCTGATTACTTGGCTAAACCTATGGAACTATCACAATTGGCCTTGTCACGCGGACGTATGATTAAAAATGTCAGTCCCGAAGAGCTGAAAGATTATAAATATTCTGAACAAGAATTAAATTTCTTAAATAATCATTATGATAAACGCTTCATAATTAAAGGAACACCTGAGAAAGTTCAATCTATCTTAGAGGAAGAACAACAATTATTATGTATCGATGAATTAATGGTTTATGCACCAATTCATGGTGAGGAAGAACGCTTAAATTCATACAAACACCTCGCGAAAATGTTCAATAAAATATAAAGCAATCCCTAAAGGAGGAATCCGATTTTAATGAATCAAGAATATGAAAGACTATTTCAAGCTGTAAACCTTCCTAATGGCAGTCAGCTTTCATCGCGATTTGCGATGGCACCAATGGTGGCAGCAGGGTCAACTTACGACGGCTTTGTCGGTGAAGATGATCTAAAATATTTTGAACGTCGCAGTCAAACAGGAGCCTTATTATTAACAGGAGCAGCGAATGTAGGACCATTTGGTAATGCTTTTGGTTATGGTTTAGGCATCCAATCAGATGCGCACATAACTGGTATGAAGAAATTAGCCAGCACCATGAAGGCACAAGGTGCAAAAGCAATGCTTCAGATTTTTCATCCAGGTCGCCAAGCTAAGTATTCCTATCAAGATGAAGAAAAAGTGTATGGGCCTAGTACAAAAGACTTTGTTTTCTTAGATTATCCAGTCACTGGTATGACAAACGAAGAAGTTTATGAATTTGTACAGTACTTTGCAGATGCTACTAAACGTGCGATCGAAGCAGGTTTTGATGGTGTTGAAATTCATGGGGCGAATCATTATTTAATTCAACAATTCTTCTCAGAATTATCGAACGAACGTGAGGATGAGTGGGGCGGAAGTCGAGAGAAACGAGCAGCCTTTCCTTTAGCTGTAGTTAAAGCCGTTCAAAAAGTAGCAAATGAACACGCTAAAGATGATTTCATCATAGGTTACCGTATAAGTCCGGAAGAAATTCATGGCGAGATCGTCGGCTATAACCTTGATGACGCTTTATATTTAATTGACCAAGTAGCTGATTTGGGTGTGGATTATATTCATGTGTCTCAATTTGGACCTACCGGCTTTAAAAACAAAGCCCGGCTCGGTGAGCATAAAGGTGAAGTAATTAATGAAGTTATCCGCGAATTATTGGCCGATCGCACATTACTTGTTGGCGCTGGGGATTTAACAAGTCCTGATAAGTTGTTAGAAGCACTAAATTATGTAGATATTCTTGCGATGGGATCAGCAGCGATTGTCGAACCAGATTTAATGCAGAAATTAAAAGCAGGCGCGGAGGATTCTATTTCTTTACATGTTGAAGACGTTTCTGACTTAGCCTTGCCGGAGCGATTTTATTTAATGGCTGGGGCATTGAGAGGGAACGGATCCGTTCCCAAAGAAACGATCGAACAAATTGAAAAGTAAGATTTGACTCCTGGGTAATGATCGAAGTGTGTCTGAATTTATTATGTTAGAAATTAATTTAGTACACGAATGAAATCCGACTATATCGTGTTGTCCGTGATTATAGGATTAGTATAAAATTACAAAAAAGCACTCAACCCGGGTTGAGTGCTTTTGCTATATCTATGCTTTCTTTTCTTTATAAGACGTTTCGAAGACTTTAAGCTGTTCAAGCAGAGTTTTTAAATTAGCCATACTTGAAACATAACTGATTCTAAAGTGCCCGCGACCTGCCTCACCAAATATTTGAGCAGGTGTGACAGCGATTTTAACTTCATGGGCTAAATCTAGACAGAATTGGTAATCGTCACCTTCATACCAAACTGGGATTTTACTGAAAAGATAAAAAGCACCTTCAGGAATAATGAAGTCATATTCTAATTCTCTTAACCCTTCGATAAGAAAATCACGGCGTGCTTGATAATCTTCTAACATGCGTTGGATTTCGGCATCGGTATTGTCGTAAGCTTCGATACTAGCGTATTGAACTTGAGTACTAATCGCTGTCAGAACTGACTGATGTAGTGGGTAGATTGAGTTAATTAATTCTGAAGGTCCGGCTAAGAAAGCAGAGCGCCAGCCAGTCATTGCATGAGATTTTGACGTTCCATTAATCAACAAAGTCAATTCAGGTATAAATTTTGCCATCGACGTATGTTTAGACCCGTAACTAAATTCAGAATACACTTCATCTGAGATGACATAAATTTGCTGCTCTTTAATGACTTCAGCTAAGGCTTTAATCTCATCGTGAGTATAAGTAACTCCCGTAGGATTTGTCGGGTGATTTAAAAGCAGTGCTTTTGTCTTATCAGTGATGCTTTCTTTTAATAATTGAGGTGTTAACTTAAATTGAGTTGAACTAACATCAATGGCAACAGCTTTTGCGCCCGATAAAGAAATTTGAGTATTATATATAACATAATTAGGATCAACGACCAACACTTCGTCTCCTTGATTAACTAAGCCAGTCACCGCCAGGTATAAAGCTTGGGTTGCGCCCGCTGTGACGATGATTTGATTATCTGGAGAATAATCCAAATCATATTTACGTTTCAAGTAACGCTGAATCGCTTCACGCAGCTCATACACCCCTCGAGAATGGGCATAGAAACTTTGATCAGCATTGATTGATTTGATTGCCGCTTGTTTAATATTTTCTGGTGTCGGAAAATCCGGTTCACCAACATTGAAAAATAACAAATCTTCAATGTGACTGATTTGGTCGTTAAAAAGACGGATGAGATTCTCCGACGTGTTTAGTAAGTGTTTATTAATGTTTTTATAATCCATTCTCATCAACTCCTCTAATAATATGCTTAAGTCTAACATATTTTTTAATAAAATGTTTGACAAAGTAAAATTTGTATACTATTATAGTCTCAACAGATAAATAAAACGCTTTGATGTGGAAAGTAAATCAATCAAACTTTTTAGAGAGCTCACGCTTGGTGAAAGTGAGTAAGTGACGATTGGTTGAAAATGGCTACTGAGCGGTCATTCTGAATGCGTAACGCAATAAGGATGAACGGATGCACCCGTTAGAGATGCCACAGTATATGGTTATTGTACATTAAACACATGTACTGGTAGAGGTTATTTCAGTGATGAAATGACAAATTAAGGTGGTAACACGAAGTTTATACTCTCGTCCTTTTCATAGGATGGGAGTTTTTTTTGTAGTTAATTTTTTGTCACAAGTCATATTTATGTCAAATAATAGACTAGTCAATATATTTTTAAATAAGGAGTGGTTGAAATGAGAAAATGGTTAAAAAGATTAAGTGTAGTCGGATTAGCAGCAAGTTTATTAGTAGGTGCAAGTGTTCCAGTACAAGCACAAAGTGAATTTGAAGGTGAAGAAGTATCAGTTGGGATTGTTCCTGGGCCTTCAGAAGAAGTCTGGAATGTCGTTGTTGAGAAGGCAGAAGCCGATGGAATCACGGTCGATTTAGTTTTATTCAGTGACTATGTTCAACCAAACATTGCATTACAAGACGGTTCGCTAGACTTAAATGCCTTCCAACACGTTGCCTTTTTAGATGACTGGAATGAAGCAAATGACGGAAGTCTAACTGGCATTGGTTATACCTTTGTTTCGCCAATGGGTGCTTACTCTGAAAACATTGAATCTTTAGATGACTTACAAGAAGGCGATACAATTGCTATTCCAAATGATCCAACCAATGGTGGACGTGCTTTACTTGGCTTAGAACTAGCCGGTGTCATTGAAGTAGATGATGAAGTTGGACCTTTAGCAACAGTCAATGATATTACAGATAACCCATTAAACTTGGAATTTGAAGAATTAGATGCAGCTCAATTAGCTTTATCGTTACCAGATGTTGCAGCAGCGTTCATCAACTTAAACTTCGCAACAGATGCGGGACTGAGCTTAGATGAAGCCATTTTCGTTGACGCGGATTATCCAGAAGAATTAAATGAAGCTTACCGAAATGTCATTGCAGCTCTTGAAGAAAACCAAGACAACGCCCTATATTTACAAATCGTTGAGTACTATCAAACAGAAGAGGTCGCTCAAGCTTTATATGACACAACTAACAATGGTGACAAACCAGCCTGGGAAAATGCGCCAGTGATTGGAGAAAATGCTGAAGACGCAAGCAGCGAAGAAACAAGTCAAGAAGAAAGTAGTGAAGAGTCAACGGAAGAAGATGCTGAATAGTCAAAGATAAAAGGAGGAAAGTGCTATGTTAAAATTACTTAAGAAGTTAGGAAAAGTTGCCCTGACAAGTTCACTCATTCTAGCGCCAGCTACTCAAGTGGCATTTGCACAAGAAAGTTCGGGAGAATTTGAAGGTGAGAAAGTCAATGTAGGTGTTGTTGGAGATAATGGTGCAGAAGTTTGGGGCTATGTTGCCGACAAAGCTTTAGAGCAAGAAGGTATCGAGATTGATGTGACACTTTTAACTGATTATAACCAACCGAACGAAGCTTTAGCAAATGGCTCTCTAGATTTAAACGCCTTTCAACACGTTGCCTTTTTAGAAAACTGGAACGAAGCAAATGACGAAGATCTAGTAAACTTAGGCTTTACATTAGTTACACCCATGGGCTTATACTCAGACAAAATTACATCAGTTGAAGAAATTGTAGATGGCGACAGTATCGCAGTTCCTAATGACCCAACAAACGGCGGGCGTGCTTTACTTGCCTTAGAAATCGCTGGATTAATCGAAGTGGATGACGCTGTAGGCGTATTACCAACGATTGATGATATTACTGAGAACCCATTAAATCTAGAAATTATCGAGTTAGATGCAGCTCAAATTCCACAATCATTACCAGATGTTGCAGCAGCGATTATTAACACAGGTCATGCAGAAGACGCAGGTTTATCTGTAACAGAAGATGCTATCTTCGTAGATACAGATACACCAGAAGAGTTAAGTGATACTTACCGTAATATCATTGCGGCACGTTCTGAAGATGCTGAAAGTCCATTACTATTAAAAATCGTAGAACTATACCAAACGGCTGACGTAGCAGAAGTGATTATTGAATCAAGTAACGGTGGAAGTATTCCAGCATGGGAAGGCTATGAGCCAGCTGAAAGTACAGATGGATCAGAAGAGTCAACTGAAGAATCAAGCGAAGAATCAACAGAAGAAGATACTGAATAAACATAAAAAAGGAGAGATTTATCATGAAAAAATTCTTAAAATCATTAGGTGTATTATCATTAGCGGGTAGTGTTTTAGTTGGAGCAACTTCAGCAGTTCAAGCTCAAGGTGAATTTGAAGGCGAAACAGTAACCGTTGGTGTCGTAAGTGAAGCAGAAGAACAGGTTTGGGAATTTGTTTCAGAACAGGCCCTAGAACAAGAAGGTATTGAACTTGAATTAGTATTATTTACAGATTATGTTCAACCAAACGTTGCTTTACAAGACGGATCAACAGATTTAAATGCTTTCCAACACGTGGCTTTCTTAAACGAATGGAATGAAGCAAATGATGGTAATCTTGAAGCCTTAGGTTTCTCATACGTTACACCCTTAGGAGTATATTCTGAATCAATTACGTCGATTGAAGAAATTCCAGAAGACGCAGTAATTGCAATTCCTAATGACCCAACAAACGGTGGTCGTGCATTATTAGGCTTAGAATTAGCCGGCTTAATTGAAGTGGATGATGAAGCAGGAATCTTACCAACAGTTGCGGACGTAACTGATAACCCATTAAATATTCAATTTGAAGAATTAGAAGCAGCACAAATTGCGCAAGCTTTACCAGATGTGGATGCAGCAGTTATTAACAACACATTTGCTTTAGACGCTGGTTTAAGTGTTGAGGATGCTATTTTCCTAGATGCTGAAAATCCTGCAGACTTACCAGATGATTACAAAAACGTTATCGCAGTAAATGGTGACAACGCAGACAACGAATTATTTGCTAAAGTCGTAGAATTATACCAAACAGACGAAGTCGCTGAAAAATTAGCTGAAGCAAGTAACGGTGGAGATGTTCCAGCATGGACTGAAGAAGGCGAAGAAGAATCAGATTCATCAGAATCAGAAGAAACAACGGAAGAATCAGAAGAGTCAGAAGAATCGGCTGAATAGTCAAACACTTTAAAAGAAACAAACTTAAAGCGTAAGTAAGCTACAATGAAGAAAGTGGTTGTAGACTTTATTTGCGCTTTTTTAATAAAAAATGGAGGTTCGCAATGAAAAAATTATTATATTCATTCTTATCAATCATTACTATCGCAAGCTTTTTACCAATTCAAGCCTCTGCCCAAGGGGAATTTGAAGGTGAGAAAGTAACGATAGGCTTAGCCAGTTCAAATGCTTATGATTATTGGGATGTTGTCGTTGAAAATGCGCTAGAACAAGAAGGCATTGAAATTGAACTTGTGCTATTCTCAGATTACAATCAACCAAATGAAGCCTTACAAAATGGCTCATTAGATTTAAACGCTACGCAAGGGTATCCGTTTCTATTTTCTTGGAATGATGAAAATAATGGAACAATTACACCGATAGGGAATACATTAATTACGCCATTAGGTTTATATTCTGATAAACACACGTCAGTGGAAGATATTCCAGATGGCGGAACGATAGCGATTCCAAACGATCCATCAACTTATGGACGCGCGCTTCAAGCCTTAGAAATTGCTGGGTTAATTGATGTCGATGAGGCGGCGGGCATTTTCCCAGAAGAGAAAGATATTTTAGATAATCCCAAAGATTTACAGTTTGAATTATTAGACCCAGCAATGGCAGCTGTAGTACTGCAAGATGTTGATGCGGCAATTATTAATACTGGTTTTGCTTCAGATGCAGGACTTAAAGTTTCAGATGCGATTTTTGCGGATGCTCATAATTTAGATAATGTGAATCCGATGTACATTAATGTGATTGCAGCCCGTGAAGAAGACAAAGACAACCCATTATATTTAAAAATCGTCGAGTTATTCCAAACAGATGAAATTGCTGAAATTATTAAAGAATCAAGTGACGGTTCATTAATCCCGGTATTCAGAGAATACGACGTTGATATTGAGAATCAAACGGTCACAGAAGTGGCAGAGTAGAAACTTAGTAATAAAGGCAATAGAAAGTAGGAACTAAATTGGTACAAGTTATTCCAGAAATTCAAGCAAATAAAGAACAAATCGTAACATGGCGTCGTCATTTCCATCAACATCCTGAACCTAGTTTAAAAGAATTTAAAACAGCTGAGAAAATCCAAGAAATACTTACGGATCTCAATGTTCCTTTTGAAAAAGTAGGTGAAACAGGAACTTTAGGGACGATTACAGGAACAAAGAATGATGCGACCCAAAGCCAACGCGAGCGAAAAGTATTACTGCGTGCGGATATTGATGCCTTAGAAATCACAGAGGCGACTAGTCATGATTTCCCATCATTAAATGAAGGGATAATGCATGCGTGTGGTCATGATGCCCACAACTCAGGGCTTCTTGGTGCGGTTGCTTATTTAGTATCACACCGTGAACAGTTTGCTGGAACTGTCTTAGTGGCTTTCCAACAAGCAGAAGAAATTGGGAGCGGTGCGTACCAATTTATCGAAAGTGGTCTATTAGATGGCGTAGGTCAAGTGTTTGGTATGCATGTAGACCCAGCCTTACCAGTCGGTACCATTCAAGCAGTGCCAGGACCTACTATGGCATCTTGTGATATCTTTACAATTAATGTCATAGGTAAAAGTGCCCATGTTGCCCGCCCACATACTGGCGTTGATGCTTTAGCTGCCGGAGCAAATATTGTAACGGAATTACAAAACTTAGTATCCCGCTTACTGAATCCCTTAGAACCAGCAGTGATCGGGATTGGAAAATTCACTTCAGGTACGCGTTATAATATTGTTTCCAATCATGCAAAAATCGAGGGGACATTACGTACATTAAGTCATGAAACACGCGAACGTTTTTTAGCTAAGATAGAAGAAACGGCTCATGATATTGCGAAAGTATTTGGTGCAACGATTGAGTTTGAAAACTATCCGGCTGCAGCTCCAAACATTAATGACGAGGATGCAACATTACGTGCCCAACGTGCGGGAGCGAAAATTGTCGGAGAAGCAAACGTCATCAAACAAAGCCAACCAAGTATGGGCTCAGATGACTTTGCAGATTTCTTAACTAGGATTCCAGGAACTTATGCCCGAGTTAGAGTAAGTAGCTCTGAAGATACTTCATACGGTTTGCATCACGAGAAATTCAATTTAGATGAAGACGTGTTACCAATCATGGCATCTTTCCACGTTGAATTCGCATTAGATTACTTGAATCAAGCATAGATTATTTAGGATACGTCATTGTGGCGTATCCTTTTTTGATAGGGAGAATTTTGGGTTGAAAAATGTGTCCTTGAGAAATATTCAAGGCACCAAACCATCCTTGAGAAAATTTCAGGGATGCAAAACACCGAAAAGGATCCCTGAGAAATATTCAAGGCACCAAACCATCCTTGAGAAAATCTCAAGGATGCAAAACGCCAAAAAGGATCCCTGAGAAATATTCAAGGCACCAAACCATCCTTGAGAAAATCTCAGGGATGCAAAACGCCGAAAAGGATCCCTGAGAAATTATCAAGGCACCAAACCATCCCTGAAAAAAATCTCAAGGACACGAAACACGAAAAATTGTCCCTGAGAAAATCTCAAGGACACGAAACACGAAAAAATGTCCTTGAAAAAATCTCAGGGACACGAAATACGAAAAAATGTCCCTGAAAAAATCTCAGGGACACGCCCACACCCCAATACAAACAAAAATCCCCAACAATTCCGGTTATACAACCAAAACTGCTGGGGAAATGAGCATTTAGCCCAAACCATAAAAACTAAAATAATCTCTGCTGAATATTAAACGTGACATCATTTGTCTCTTCATTATAAGCAGCGATTATTTTTTCCTGATCAGGTGTTAAATCTACTTCAGGGATTTTAAGTATCGTGTGTAAGACTTCACGAGGATAATACAAGCGTTGCTCTCCACGCGGTACTCCGGTTAACGACTGCACTAAGGCACTGACTTGTGACAATTCAACGACTTGATTTTGTTTTGTTAAGAAATCAATCTGTGTTCTCGTACTTGTTGAGTCTGGGCGATAGAAATCATAGGGCAAGTCAAAGGAACTATTTTCACCAAAGTAATATTCTGGGTCGAAGCCTTCAGCCCGCATTTCGTTTTGAATTGAAGACGTTAATTCATCACGCTGGTCATCGCTCGATAAGAGTGACTTGAATGGTTTCCGGTTTAAGAAACGGTATGCTAAATCCTTCAATATGTCGTCATCTTCAAGTAACCAATGTGAGAAATAACTACTTAAAACGTAGTCATCTAGACGTAAATAGTCTTCTAAATCCCATTCACCTTCTAAGAAAGGAATCAACAAATCAATGGAATGTCTCATTGTTTCCGGTTTTTGGTCGTAACAATATTTGGCACGAGCAAGTAAGTTACGTAACACTTCTTCCATTCCGCGTGAAACGGGGTGGAAATACACTTGCATATACATTTGATAGCGACTCACAATATAGTGTTCAACTGCGTGCATCCCTGAGAAATCAAATACAATTTGATTGTTGAATGGCCGAATGACACGCAAAATTCGAGTAATATCAAAAGCACCGTAACTCACGCCAGCATAATAGGCGTCGCGAATTAAATAATCCATTCGGTCAGCGTCAATTTGACTGGAAATTAATTGAACGACTTGCTGATTAGGGTAAGTTTTATTAATGACGCTGGCAACTTTTTCTGGAAAATCATCACCCATTAACTTCAATACATGATTAATTTCAGTATCTGGTGACATAATAATTTTTTGAGTGACTACTTCATGGTCGGTATCGAAAATCCCTTCAAACGTATGTGAGAAGGGCCCGTGACCAATATCATGCAGAAGTGCCGCACATAAGGCAACAAGGCGTTCACTATCGTCCCATAAGCCATCACCGGCTTCGAGACTAGGATAATTACGTACGAAATTGTTGATGATGCGACGTGTAATCTCATACACACCTAAGGAATGGTTGAAACGGCTATGCTCTGCACCGTGGAAGGTGTAAGAAGACGTCCCAAGTTGACGAATTCGACGCAGACGTTGGAATTCGACCGTATCAATTAACTTTAAGATAATCGAATCTTGAATATGAATGTAGTCATGAACGGGATCGCGAAATACTTTCTCTCGAGGCAAGATTTGTAATTGATATTTATCATTATTAGTAGCCATCATTAACTCCTTAAGGTAATTGATTAGGTTGGATTTTGTATGACCGAGCGGTTGTCTTGTCGAATGCTTTTTCGTATAAAGCTTTTAAATCAGGGTCTTCATAGTCGCCTTGAGTGAGTGAACCGTATTTCTCCATCGTTGAAATTAATAATTTTTGATATCCAGCGACTTGAATTGGTTCACCGATGACTGCTTCAATCGTTGTCATTGAGTTAGGATTGATTAAAGGATAGTCACTACCCGCTTCACCTGTACGGTAATAAGCCTGGAGTAATTCAGCGCGTGCCTGTTGGTCACCATTGACACTTAAGTAAGCAGCCGTTGTGACACCAGATTTGAAGCGACGTTGCGCAATGCCACCAATTTTTTTCCCGTTGACAACTAAGTCGTATTTTCCAGGACAATAAGAATCTGGAATTTCATAGCTTTCTACATTGACACCGAATGGCTCTAAGGACTGCGCCACTAAAGCAACCATTTGTTCGTAAGCATGATCAATCGATAAGTCAAAATGACGATTATCACTCACCAATCCAAAGTTTATGACCCCCGGGTCATTAACAACAGCTAAGCCACCATGAGGACGTTGAACTAGTGTGTATCCAAGGTCAACGAGATAATTATTCGCATTGCCCAGTTCTGGCAGACGAGTATCTTTTGCCCCAAGTAGGATAGTTGGATAGTCAAATGGATAGAAGTGTACGACACCATAAGGTTTACGAGCGTCATCGTTTAGAGCTGGAACCCAGCGGATGAAGCTGTCTTGGTAACTGAGTGCACTGTTTGGATCCCTTTTTGATGGATTGTCTTGTTCTGAAAATACAAGCCATTGTTGGGATGATATATATTCTTGATTTGAAAGCATAGAAACCTTCCTTCATTTTGTAATTATTTTATAGTTATGTATAATTATAACAAAAAATCGATTATAATAGTAAATAACTATAGATTGTGTGGTGAAAATGTGCAGAGAAAAAATATTTATCTTGAAGTTGATCAAAAGATTCGCTATCATAAGCAAGCTCATAAAGATGAATGGTTGTTAGAGACTAAAGGAGAGTTAGTTGATTTAAAGACTTTTTCAAAAATCTCCTATGTCGACCGCGAAGATATTCCAATTGAAGTAAAGTGGTATACTCAACGTGACGCAGGGCATCTGATAGCAGAGATTAAACAACCGCAATATACATTAACGTTTAATCCATCTAAACAAACATATACATCCTATATGACACCGCAAGGGCTATGGGAATTAGCAGTTGAGACCGAAAAAGTTCAATTTTCTGAAACAGAAACAGGTGTGAAGTTAATGATTCAATACCAAGTATTAATTAACGAAGAACCGCTTGGAGACTATGAATTTCAATTGCATTATCGTAATTAAATCGGTAATATATTAGAATACGAGGAAGGAAGTGGAAGCTTTGATTTTAAAACAATTTGAGAATGAAAATATTGAAGAACTTTCTTCGATTGAAGTTGCACATGCAATCCTTGAAGAGACAGGTGATGTGTATGATTTCACTGCATTAATGGTTGCGATTCAAGACTATTTAAATGTAAGCGAACAAGAGATGGAAGCGAAAATGACACGCTTTTATACAGACATCAATATTGATGGACGCTTCATTTCATTAGGAGATAACCGTTGGGGACTACGCGCTTGGTATCCCATCGATTCAATCGATGAAGAAATTGTAAGTTCAATTGATGATGAAGATTTACCACGTCGTCGCAGACGCAAGAAAAAACGCAAACTAAATGCGTTTGACGAAAATGACGACATGATTGACTACAACGATGATGATCCAGAAGATCTAGATGATATCTATGATGATGAAGAAGACTTTGACGATGAAGAAGATGAAGTCGAAGAAGTTGTTCCAATCGTTAAAGACGAAGAAGATGACGAAGACGACAACCAAGAACTTGGTGTCTATGCACGTGATTTATCTGAACTAGGTGACGATGATCTAGAACTTGATGAAGAAGACGAGGACTTTGATGAAGATATCGATGATGAAGATATCGATGATGACGATTTTGAAGATGAAGAAGACGAAGACTAAAATTTTTTATTGACGAAACGACAAAGTTGTCGTATTATCTAAATTGGGCACCTTTCAAGAGGAAGGTCAATCTACTTAATTAGCACCCCTATTCCATCGGAATAGGGGGCTTTTCTATTTATATCCCGAAAATATATAAAGAGGAGCTTACAATAATGGCAAAATATATATTTGTTACAGGTGGCGTTGTGTCATCAATTGGTAAAGGTATCGTCGCTGCGTCTTTAGGACGTTTACTTAAAAACAGAGGATTGAAAGTTAATATTCAAAAATTCGATCCATACTTAAACATTGACCCAGGTACAATGAGTCCATATCAACATGGAGAGGTTTTTGTAACAAATGATGGAGCAGAAACTGACTTAGATTTAGGCCATTATGAACGATTTATCGACATTAATGTTAATGAATACTCAAGTGTCACAGCCGGTAAAGTCTACGATGAAGTTCTACGTAAAGAACGTCAAGGTGAATATAATGGCGCAACCGTCCAAGTTATACCACACGTGACAAACGAAATTAAAGACAAAATTATGCGTGCAGCAGAAACAACTGACGCTGACGTTGTTATCACTGAAGTCGGTGGAACAATTGGAGATATTGAAGGATTACCGTTTATTGAAGCACTACGTCAAATGCGTACAGAAATCGGGCACGAAAATGTTCTTTACATTCATACAACTTTAATTCCTTACTTAAAAGCAGCAGGAGAATTAAAAACGAAACCAACACAACATAGTGTGAAAGAATTACGATCATTAGGTATCCAGCCAAACATTTTAGTAGTGAGAACTGAAGAGGCATTACCACAAAGTATTAAAGATAAATTAGCTCTATTCTGTGATGTAACAACGGACGCGGTGATTGAGTCACGAGACGTTGAAACACTTTATACAATCCCATTAAGCTTACAAGAGCAAAAAATGGACCAATTAGTCTTAGATTACTTTGGTCTTGATTTACCTGAAGCAGATATGACTGGTTGGAGAGAATTAGAACAACGCGTTCTACATCTAGAAAACAAAGTAAAAATCGGTTTAGTTGGTAAATACGTTGAATTACCTGACGCATACCTATCAGTAGTAGAAGCCTTAAAACATGCCGGATTCTACCACAATAGTGATATCGAATTATCTTGGATTAATGCTGAAGATATTAACGCGGACAACGTAGATTCTTACTTGAAAGATGTTGATGGTATCTTAGTGCCAGGCGGCTTTGGTGAACGTGGTGTTGAAGGTAAGATTGAAGCCATTCGTTATGCTCGTGAAGAAGAAGTGCCATTCTTTGGTATTTGTTTAGGTATGCAATTAGCGACCGTTGAGTTTGCACGTAATGTTGTTGGCTTAAAAGGGGCACATTCTTCAGAATTAGACCCAGAATCACCACATAAAATCATTGCCTTATTAGCAGATCAAACAGAAGATATGACTTTAGGTGGAACATTACGTCTAGGTCTATACCCTGCAAAATTATCAGAAGGCTCATTAGTTCGTGACTTATACGACGGAAGCGAAATGATTGAAGAACGTCACCGTCACCGTTATGAATTCAATAATGAGTACCGTGAAGCTTTAAGCGAACACGGTATGTCATTCTCAGGTGTGAGTCCTGACGGGAAGTTAGTTGAGATTATTGAATTGAAAGATCACCCATTCTTTGTGGCACCGCAATTCCACCCAGAATTCACTTCACGTCCAAACCGTCCACAACCAATTTTTAAAGGCTTTATTGAAGCAAGTTTAGAACATCAAAACAATCGCAAATAACAATTGACATTGGTGTAAATAATCACTATAATTCCATAAAAGTAGTAAAGCTTTAATCGTGTTCCGTGAGACGCGAAAGTGTTGCTAACTGATTTCTTTATAGGCATTTTATAGAGATTAATAGTGAACCCATTTTGTACAATGCAAGGGGAACACTATCGTTATGCACTCTTTCACGTCGTAAACGACCGGTAACATGATCTGTTATCGGTCGTTTTTTTGTACTCTCGATTAAAAATAATGAATGAAAGGTGAGACAATGGATAAACAAAAACCAATCATTGCGCTAGATTTCGCCACTAAAGAGGCAGCCATCGCTTTTCTAAATCTATTTAAAAATGAATCTTTAAATTTAAAAGTCGGCATGGAACTATTTTACAAAACAGGGATGGATTTTGTGCATTACTTAAAAGAGGAAGGACACAGCGTGTTTCTAGATTTAAAATTACATGACATTCCAAACACGGTCAAAAGTGCCATGAAAGTGCTCGCTCAAAGTGGTGTAGACATGGTAAATGTTCATGCCAGTGGCGGACTGAAAATGATGCAAGCAGCCAAAGAAAGCCTGGAGGAAGGGGCTTTGAATAATCACAAACCCTTACTAATCGCAGTGACACAACTCACCTCAACTTCGCAAACTCAAATGAATGAGGAACAAAAGATATTAGGGCCGATTCAAGATAGTGTCCAAAATTATGCGATACTCACACAAAATGCAGGCTTAGATGGCGTTGTTTGCTCGCCCTTAGAAGCTTCAATCATCAAAGAAGCAACATCAAACCAGTTTCTAACTGTGACACCTGGCATTCGTCTGACTTCAAAATCAAACGACGACCAAACACGGATTATGACACCTAGAGATGCAGCCAAAAACGGCAGTGACTATATCGTTGTGGGAAGACCGATCACGCAAGCGCCTGACCCGGTAGAAGCCTATCGATATATCTTGAAAGAATGGCAAGCTGAATTAAATTAATAGAAGGGGAATGAATCATTTGAACATGACAGTATCAGAACAAGTAGCAGAAAAATTACTCGCGATTGAAGCAGTAAATTTAAAACCAGATCAACCTTATACTTGGGCAAGTGGACTCAAAGCCCCAATTTATTGTGACAATCGTTTAATCATGAGTTTCCCAGAAACACGTGACTTTATCGAACAAGCTTTAGCAGATTTAATTAAAACTCAATTTGAAGGCGTTGAAGTCATCGCCGGAACTGCCACTGCCGGTATTCCGCATGCGGCCTTTGTTGCTAATCTCTTAAACCTACCAATGATTTACGTCAGATCAAGTGCGAAAGACCATGGAAAGGAAAATGCCATCGAAGGCTACCTTAAACCAGGCAGCAAAGTTGTCATGGTCGAAGATTTAATTAGTACAGGTGGAAGTGTATTGGATGCCGCTTCAAAAGTAGAGCAGGCTGGAGGTGAAGTAATCGGTTGCGCCGCAATCTTTAACTATATGTTAGAAAGCGGACAAAAAGCGTTTAGTGAAGTTGAATTCTCACTTGAAACATTAACAAACTACCGCGAACTAGTAGAATATGCTGTCAGCGATCTGAAATTAAAAGCCTACTATGACACGTTAGTCGAGTGGTATCAAGATCCAGCAAAATGGTCAAAACAATTTGAAGCATAGAAAACTCTGTCCCTATAGTCATCTATAACAATTTTAATAAAGAATGCCGAGAGCATTCATTAAAGGAGATTATACAAAATGAAAAACTTAAACAAATCACAACGTAACGCTTTATTATCAGCCATTGTCGCGTCAGGAACCGATGATTTAAACGTTATGTTCCTAGCCTTTTCGATGTCTACAATCATTTCTCAATTAGGTATCTCAGGAGCACAAGCAGGGTGGATTGCGACTATTACAAACTTCGGTATGTTGTTCGGAGGAATTTTATTTGGAATCTTAGCAGACCGTTACAGCAAACTAAAAGTTTTTAAATGGACAATTTTAATCTTTTCAATTGCCACAGGATTAATCTTCTTTACAAATAATATCTATTACTTATATGCAATGCGCTTTATTGCCGGGATTGGTGTCGGTGGTGAATATGGTGTGGCGATCTCAATCATGGCCGGAATCGTGCCAAGTGAAAAAATGGGACGCATCAGTTCATTAAACGGAATTGTTGGGCAAATCGGTTCCATTTCTTCAGCCCTACTTGCAGGATTGATTGCTCCAATATTCGGGTGGCGCGGACTATTCCTATTCGGTTTACTTCCAATTTTAATCGTAGTTTGGGTGAGTCGTACAGTTAAGGAAGAAGAATTACATATTGAAAGTTATTCAGATGAAGATGATGAATCAGCACAAGGTAGCATTAAAGATTTATTCAAAGACCGAAAAACATCGTATCAAACAATCGTTTTAATGGTTATGACAACTGTTCAAATCGCCGGTTACTTCGGTATGATGAACTGGTTACCAACAATGATGCAACAAAATGTTGGCGTCAGTGTCAGTGGTTCTTCAACTTGGATGATCGCAACAATCATCGGTATGTGTATCGGAATGTTTGTCTTCGGGCAAATCTTAGACCGCATTGGCCCACGCTTAGCTTACGGAATCTTCTTAATAAGTTCTGCTGTGGCAGTATATTTATTCACTTTTGCTAATAGCTCAACATCAATCTTAATCGGTGGAGCTATCGTTGGATTCTTTGTGAACGGGATGTTCGCAGGTTACGGAGCGGTTATTACACGCTTATACTCTTACAAAATCAGTGCGATTGCGAATAACACAATCTTGAATGTGGGACGTGCTGTTGGGGGGTTCTCATCAGTCATCATTGGTTACATCTTAGATATGTCAGGTGTACCTTTAGTAATGCTTTTCTTAGCGGGGCTGTACATTATCAGTTTCGGTTTCATGATTACATTACCTCAATTGAAGGCTAATAATTATAAAACATTGGACAATAAAGTGGATATTGACACAAGTACGTCAACAGTTAAAAACAACAAACGCTTAGCTGAAGCATAAAAATTTATTAAAGGAATCTAGTTGAAAAGCTAGATTCTTTTTAAGTTTTTGGGGACTAATATTGAAAAGAATATAATGGTAATCCCGCTTATTCCAGAGTGTTAGTTTCGGTGACCGTAGTGGCACGACTCTAGCTAATCACTTCGGCGTTATATTGTGATTGAGCTTCCGTCTCGCTGATCTACTGATTCCGTAAGTCGCTTCGCTCCAACGGTATCATGTGCGATCCGTCGACCTGATATTACTGTACCTCTACTAACACTCTGTCATAAGCTAAGCACTTTTTTTAATATTTAGTGAAAATAAAACCAACCGCCAGTATTTTATATTATCAAATCATCAAAAATGACAAAATAATCTCTAATCAAATTTAACCCCTTAAATGAATAAGTGAAAAAAGTCAATTAAAATGCCTACAAATCAAGCCATAGCGCCAATCTGCTTATTTACTAGCAATAGCGCGGTTTTTGGAGTATAATAAACGTATAAAATAACATTATAGGGGGAATTTTAAGTATGACTCGTTTAGTAAGTATGACAGATATGTTAAACAAAGCAAAAGAAGAAGGGTACGCTGTAGGACAATTCAACATTAACAACCTTGAGTGGACTCAAGCTGTATTAACAGCTGCAAAAGAAAACAACTCACCAATTATCTTAGGTGTATCAGAAGGTGCAGCTAAATATATGGGTGGAACTAAAGTTGTTGCAGCAATGGTTAACGCTTTAATGGAAACAATGGACATTACAGTACCAGTTGCTCTACACTTAGACCACGGATCTTCATTTGACACATGTAAAGACGCAATTGACGCTGGTTTCTCATCAGTAATGATTGACGGATCTCATCACCCAATCGATGACAATATTGCAATGACTAAACAAGTTGTTGAATATGCTCACGAGCACGGTGCTTCAGTTGAAGGTGAAGTTGGAACTGTTGGTGGAGAAGAAGACGGAGTTATCGGTGGAGTTGCTTATGCTGATTTAGCTGAATGTGTACGTTTAGTACAAGAAGCTAACGTTGATGCTTTAGCAGCAGCATTAGGTTCAGTTCACGGAACTTACGATGGCGAACCAAAATTAGGCTTCAAAGAAATGGAAGAAATTTCTGAAGCAACTGGTATGCCTTTAGTATTACACGGTGGTTCAGGAATTCCAGAACACCAAGTTAAAAAAGCAATTAGCTTTGGACATGCAAAAATTAACGTTAACACTGAATTACAACAACAATGGACAAAAGCTGTTCGTGAAAAATTAAACACGGATGATAAAGTATATGATCCACGTAAAGTAATCGCACCTGGTAAAGATGCAATTGTTGCGACAACTAAAGAAACAATGGATATGTTTGGATCATCAAACAAAGCTTAATAATTCATTCCCAATACTAAACTAAACCCGTTCTAACCGAGATTCATCTTGGTTAGAACGGGTTTTTCTGTCTGATAATTTATAGATAGAGAATAAATTGCAACTCAAGCCAAATGGCGATGCGGTTCGTCTTTAGTTGGTCTAACTCAAGCCAAATGGTGATGTGGTTTGTCTCTAGTTGGTCTAACTCAAGCCAAATGGTGATGCGGTTTGTCTCTAGTTGGTCTAACTCAAGCCAAATGGTGATGCGGTTTGTCTCTAGTTGGTCTAACTCAAGCCAAATAACTTTGCCATTTGGCTCAAGTACACCAAAAAACCACCTAAAAAATAGTGCCAGCAAGATTTCTCTCGCTAACACTAAAACTTTTTAATAACCTGGTTTTGTTGGATGTTTATCAATCACAAATTGATTGTTTTCTAAAGCTTTTTTACCAGAATCAGTTAAACGCATGCCGCGAACATCGAAGTGTTCATCTAATTCTTTATTGGAATAATGCTTTTTGATTTCTTCCACTAAGCCTGTTTTATTTAATTTTGAATAGCCTTTAACGTTTTTCATTTTTAATAAGCTCTTCAACAAAGTGGCTGTGACGTGATCCATTGATTCATAAGGCGACTCTTGAACCACATAACCGTGTTCGATTAAGTCTTTTAAAGATTGGTGAGCGTTAATGCCGTAATCATATTCAAAGTATTTCGGCATCACTGATTCGTTTGTGAATGTCCCTAAAGAAATGCGCCAAATTAAGATGATATCTCCCGGTAATAAGCCTTCTTCAGTACGTTGCATATTGCGCAAGGGTACACGCGTTTCGCTTGTTAAATCTAAATCACGGAACCATTTTCTTAGATTACGTTCTGGTGAGATGTAAGGTAATTCAGGGTAATCTTTGTAAATTTTTTCAATTTCTTTGATTTCTTCTTCTGTACCATTAATAGGATAATTTATTTTCATATTTTTCCTCCTAAGATAATAATAAATATGCTATAAGTGCATAAAGTAATAGATGAACTGGATAGAACCAGTAGAATGCTTTGGAGCTGAGATTTCCTTTTAAACCATTGTAAAAATAGGTAATAATGAAAGCAGGCATCGCAAACCAACTGCCGATAAATGCAAAAGCACCAAAAAGGGATTGGAATAACCGAAAATCCCGTAGGACATACAGAATAATAATGACGGATACGCCTAAAGTAGAATAATCTGTGTCCAAGATGAAGACAAATGCTAAGGAGAGCACAACTCCCACAAAGCGGTAAATCGGTTGCTCAAATTTTTCTATACACCAAATAGCAAACAGCCCACTAAATAAGGTGAACATTACATTCTGTCCAGAAAAATCAAAGAATGTATGCGATCTCGCTAAGTCAAAAGGAATTTCAGAAATTAGCGCAAAGATACCGAGACGTTTTAAATACTTTTTCACATCGCTTGTATGCTGAAAGCCTTCGACAATTAAAAAACAGAATAACGGAAAAGCGAGCCGACCGACTGCCCGACTTGCGGTGTACACGGAGTTCCATGTTTCGAAATTAACTTGACCATTCCCCGCTTGCAACCAGGGCAGGAGCACGAAAGCACCTAAGTGATCAATTAACATCGAAGCCATCGCAATGATTTTGATGGTCGCACTATTTATAAACGTATTTTGAGGCTTATTTAAAGCTTCCATATGACAAGGTATCCTTTCTGAGTCAAATCCTTCATTTTGAAATACAATGTTTACATAACAGTAATTAAGTTATGGTACTGTATAGAAAATATTTTTTAACACTCTAATGTTCAATTAGAGGAATTATACATATTTTAACAAGAAAAACATGGATATAGTAGTCCTTTCTTTGAAGGATTCCGGGCTTATGTTAGAATCATAAAACAAGAATGTTAATTTATTAGGAGCGTTATGATATACTTCTACTATATAAAATTTAAGGAGAATGAATGCGTGACACAACCTTCACCGATCATAAGTAAAACTCAAATGACGTTGATTGATCATATGTTGGAATATAATCAATATCGACCGTTATTATCTTATATAAAAGAGAATACTACACTGAACGATTCCTACCTTACTCACTCAATTCAGCTTGCTCAAGCTTTTCTAGATGTAAATATTCGAGAAATTGAGCAACTAGCTCCCAAAGTAGACCGCCAATATTTACTCAAGCCCACATACCTAGAACGCCGAGTGTATAGCTATGCACATTATATGAATGTTCAATTTGAACGATCTGAATATATGGACTATTTTCGTGCACTCAGTCCGTTGTTGGTTGATTTACTGCGCTTAATTATCGAAGAAGATTTTATGCCGGAATTAAGTCAATATATCCAACCAATTGTCAAGGAAACCGTTGAAGGAACGCCGGTTTATCGTGGTTTACAGTGGAAGCAAGCAAAAGTGGAGGAAGAAGCGAATAAAGTGGCTGAGACCTTTACAAAATATTACGGCGACCGCTTCAATTATAAGCATTATGTAAGTTCGAGTCATTTATTAAAACTCATTGACGATCATAGTAGAAATGACGAAGTGAGAGCGAAAGCCATTTCTTTAAGACATATTGAAAAATATGTCCGAAATATCGTGGCTCACGAAGTAATTTATGTCAGTGATGAACTAGTTGAACGTCGTACGGGGATGAACGTGAAACAAATTCATCGTCTCCTTCAGGAAGCACTAATACTTGCTGGACTAGATGACAAGCGCCAATGGGCGATTTTGAACGAAATAAATAAAGCAATTAAAAATAATATACAAGACAGAACGAATTAAGGAGCGAAACATGAAAAAATTAGTTATTCGTGGAGGAAAACCTCTAAACGGCGAAATTACAATTAACGGAGCAAAAAACAGTACGGTGGCACTAATACCAGCCGCAATTATCGCTGATTCACCAGTTGTACTTGAAGGCGTGCCAGATATTCAAGATGTTCACTCATTACTTGAAATCCTTGCTGAATTTAATGTAAAAACCGAATTTAAAAATAATACACTAATGATTGACCCAACAGATATGGTGTCAATTCCAATGCCAACAGGAAAAATCCAAAGTTTACGTGCATCTTATTACTTTATGGGAGCAACTTTATCGAAATTTGGTGAAGGTGTTATCGGACTACCTGGAGGATGTTTCTTAGGACCTCGTCCAATTGACCAACATATTAAAGCTTTCCGTTCACTTGGAGCAACGGTTGAAGACGAATTTGGTGTGATTACTTTATCAACGCCAAATGGCCTAGAAGGTTCAAGAATTTACATGGACGTTGTATCAGTGGGAGCAACAATCAACGCGATTCTAGCTTCTGTCCGCGCTAAAGGAAAAACAATCATCGAAAATGCGGCACGTGAGCCAGAAATTATCGATGTTGTGACACTTCTGAACAAAATGGGAGCAAATATCCGTGGTGCTGGAACAAGCTTGATCCGTATTGAAGGTGTCGACGAAATGCATGGTACCAACCATACAATCATTCCAGACCGTATAGAAGCGGGTACTTACATTACAGCGGCAGTCGCAATGGGTGAAAATGTTCGTGTCACAAACGTTATTTATGAACATATCGAAAGTTACATTGCTAAACTAGACGAAATGGGTGCGATGATGACGATTGGTGAAGATTCGATTGACATCAAGAAATCTGACAACTTAAATATGGTTAATATTAAAACACTGCCATACCCTGGTTTTGCGACTGACTTACAACAACCTTTCACACCATTACTTTTAAAAGCTCACGGTGAAGGAACCATTATGGATACAATTTATCCACAACGTGTGAAACACATTCCAGAATTAAACCGCATGGGAGCAAATATCAAAGTAGATGGTGATATTATCCGCATTAGTGGCCCATCGAAACTCCAAGGTGCCCCAGTCCGTGCAAGTGATTTACGTGCAGGTGCATGTCTTGTAATTGCTGCTTTAATCGCTGATGGCGAGACAGTCATCACAGGTGTAAGCAATATCTTACGTGGATATACTGACATCGTAGGTAAATTAAAAGCTATTGGTGCCGATATTGAAATGATTGAAGACGACACTGTCGAAGAATAATAAACATGACTATATTTGGGCAGATCAATTAAATTCTGTCCAAATATATTTTTGTATTCAAATCACCCCCACTCGCCCACAAAACAAACTCCCCACAAACATTCAAGTAAAGAAAAGGAACTGATAAAATGACAGATGCATTTTCATTGCCAACATTATTAAATAAAGACGTAAAAGAGCTCTATGGTTACGCCCGCGAACTTAAAATCCCTAACTATAGTGAATTAAGTAAAAAAGAATTAGCTTTAGCGATTATGCGTACACAAGAAGAGAAACAAGGCTTCTTCCAAGTTGAAGGAGTTTTAGATATTTTACCTGGGGATGGTTTTGGTTTTATTCGTCCAATTAACTACTCGCCGAGTCAAGAAGATATCTATATTTCAAATTCACAAATTCGCCGTTTTGATTTAAGAAACGGGGATAAAGTAGCCGGCCCAGCGCGTCCACCAAAATCAAATGAGCGCTATTACGGTTTGATGCAAATTTCAACCGTGAATGGTAAAGACCCAGAAGAAGCGAAAGAACGCGATCACTTCCCAAGTTTAACGCCATTATATCCAGAAGAACAAATTAAATTAGAGTACAAGCAAAATGCAATCAGTAACCGTTTAATAGATGTGTTCTCACCGATTGGATTTGGACAAAGGGGCCTTATTGTTTCACCACCTAAAGCCGGTAAAACTTCAACATTAAAAAGCATTGCTAATGGGATTTCGCATAATTATCCTGATGCAGAACTCATTGTGATGTTAATCGATGAGCGTCCAGAAGAAGTAACAGATATCGAACGTAGCGTGAATGGTGAAGTGGTTTCATCAACGTTTGACCAAAAACCTGAGAACCATATTCGTATTGCAGAATTAGTCTTGGACCGCGCCATGCGTTTAGTTGAAGATGGCCGAGATGTTGTTATATTAATGGATAGTATCACACGCCTTGCTCGTGCCTACAACTTAGTAGTTAAACCAAGTGGCCGTACATTAAGTGGTGGGTTAGATCCCGCGTCATTCTACTTCCCAAAACGCTTTTTTGGAGCAGCGCGTAATATTGAAGATGGCGGTTCATTAACTATTTTGGCGACAGCTTTAGTGGATACAGGCAGCCGTATGGATGATTTAATCTATGAAGAATTCAAAGGGACAGGGAATATGGAAATTCACCTATCTCGCCAACTAGCAGAACGCCGTATCTTCCCAGCGATTGATATTCAACGTTCAGGAACACGTAAAGAAGAATTGCTGATTCCAGAAGAAGAGTTAGACAAGATTTGGAAGTTCCGCAAAATGATGGTCGGAAATTCTCTTGAATACACTGATCAACTCATCGGAATTCTCCGTCACACAGATACTAACGAAGAATTCTTAGGGCAAATTGAAAAATTAGTCCAAAAATAATCGAAATTCAAGGGCGATGTCATGAAAATGATGTCGCTTTTTTATTTTGGGCTGGTAAATGGAGAAAAGCGATACTATGGGAACTCAAAGTGACGCTTCATACCAACCTTATTGTCCCAGACAATATCCATACGAAAAAAGACAAGCAATCTGCCAGTTAGCAGTTGCTTGCCTCTATAAGAGTTTATTCAGAAATTGATACTGGAACAAATTCAAATTTTGTTACATCAATCAAGCCCATGTCGGTAATTTTAAGTGCAGGAATTACAGAAAGTGGCATGAAACTTAAAGTCATAATTGGATCAACATGGTGAGAAATTTCTAACTTCTCGTGTGCAACTTTATTAATGGTATCTTGTTGTGCCATCACTTCTTCGGCTGTTAAATCACTCATCAAGCCGCCCACTGGGAGAGGAAAATTAGCAATGACTTGACCGTCTTTAACTAACACGACACCGCCTTGAAGTCGCTCCAATTCTTTCACAGCAAAAGCCATATCAGAATCATTTGTTCCCGCAACAACCACATTATGATTGTCATGTGCAATCGATTGAGCAATTGCTCCGTATTTCATTCCATAATTTTTCAATAGAGCCACACTCACATTACCAGTTAAGTGATGGCGCTCAATCACAGCAATTTTAACTACTGGAATGTCAGGATTATATTCAAAAATCCCATCAGCATCGCGGTCCACTTGAATAATTGCTTCATTCGTAATGACTTCCTGTTCTACGACTTCGATGGCACGGACAGTATCAGACTCTAAAGGTAAAACTAAACGCTCTTCGCTAAAATCCTTATACTTCACGCTCGATTCAACGACTTCGTAATTGGCACGCTGAATCGGAACTAAATATTCGCCGTCTTTAGCAATCAATTGGCCTTCAACATAAGTGCGTTGAATAGTTAATTTATCGAAATTATCAAAAACAATGAAGTCAGCGCGTAAACCAGGTGCAATTGCTCCGCGGTCACGCAGACGTGTCGCTTCAGCAGTATTAATTGTTGCCATTTGAATGGCAGTTATTGGATCCAGACCTTCTTCAACACAAATTCGTAAACTATTATCTAGATGGCCTAACTCTAAAAGTGTCTTTGCTTGGACATCGTCACCAGATAAAAGACAGCGACGGCTATTGGAAGAAGTGACTCCTTTAAGTAACATGCGTAAGTTTTGTGTCACAGACCCTTCACGCAAGAAGACGTACATACCGCGACTTAATCGCTCATGCATTTCTTCAATCGTAGTACATTCATGATCATTTTCCACCCCAGCAGCAATATAAGCGTTCAAATCTTTACCTGTAACCATCGGACTGTGTCCGTCAATACGCTTGCCGTGCTCACGAGCCACCATCACTTTGTCAATGACGCTATCCTCATTATTAATAATACCTGGAAAGTTCATAAATTCAGCTAAACCATCAACTTGCCCGTCAATAATTGGTTGAACCATATCTTGGGCAGTGATAACTGCGCCAGAGTTTTCCATATTCGTTGCAGGCACACAAGAAGGCATCATATAACGGATATCAATCCCTACATTCTGAGATGCATCAATCATGTAGCTTAATCCGTCCATGCCAACCACATTAGCAATCTCATGAGGATCTGCAAGCGCCGTTGTTGTCCCATGAATCGCTAATAACCGTGCAAATTCTTCTGGAGTCACATAGGAAGATTCAACATGAATATGTGGTTCGATTAACCCGGGTGCTACAATCTTACCTGCTAAGTCGTGAACCTCTTTACCTTCATAATCGCCCCCAATGCCGGCAATGACGCCTTCTGTGATCGCAATATCCCCTTCAATTAATTGCCCTTGATAGACATCGACAATTCGTGCATTTTTAATGACGAGATCTGCCGATGTTCGCCCTGCTGCCACGTCGATTAAATGTTTTAGTGATGCTTTATTCATGATGTCCTCCTTTAAAAAATAACTTTTATCTATAATAGGCAATAGATGGACTACCTTTCAATGATTAGCGGATAATAAACGTATAATAAATACCATTGTTCGTGTTATTCACTGAAGTGAATAAGTTGTTCTTATTTTATACTAGCTTGCATTTCAGTTATAATGATAGTGTAAAGAAGGCAAAGACAGGTGATAAAATGGCGAAAAAAGATAAAACAAATGTGATGCGTGTGCTTGAGCAAAATAAAATCGAGTATACTGGCTATCAATGGGAAGATGTAGACAAATTAAAGGTTGAGTCGCCCATTTATAAAACCCTTGTTACACAAGGGAAATCGGGTGAACATTACGTCTTCGTTGTTCCAGTAACGCAAGAATTGAATTTAAAAAAAGCCGCTAAAGCTGTTTGCGAAAAAAATATTCATATGATCAAAGAAAAAGAATTACTTCCACTCACAGGCTACATGCATGGAGGTTGTTCACCCATTGGGATGAAGAAGCAATTTAAGACTGTGCTAGATGAATCGGCGAAAGAGTACGAACTTATTTTATTCAGCGGAGGAAAAGTTGGCTTTTCAGTGGAAGTAAACCCAAGGGATTTAGTAGCAGTTATTAACTTTGAACTCGCAGATATTGCGACAGCATAATAGAGGAGAGATAGTATGGCAGACTTTAAATTTGAAATTATAGAACATTACGGCCAATTAAGTGAGAATGCGAAAGGCTGGTCAAAAGAATTAACAAAAGTGAGTTGGAATGAACGTGAGCCCAAATTTGATATACGAGACTGGAGTCCAGAATACGACAAAATGGGGAAAGGACTAACTTTTACAGAAGAAGAATTAAGAGTACTTCGCGATGTATTAAATAAGATGGATTTATAAAATGATTGAATACCAAAAGAAAGTCGATATTACCGACGAGGCACTGATTTATTTATATGAAAGTGTCGGATGGAGCGCTTACACACAAGATAATCCGGACTTAACGAGTTTACTCGAAGGAGCCAAGCATTACTTAACAGCTTGGGACGGAGAACGTCTAATTGGCTTGATTAGAGTCGTAGGCGACGGTGTATACATTGCTTATATTCAAGATGTTTTGGTCCATCCTGATTATCAAAGGCAAGGAATCGGAAAGTATTTAATGCAAAAGATGTTAAAAGAGATCCGATACGCAAAGCAGATTATATTAACTACTGAGAATTCACCTGCAACGAAAGCATTCTATCAGTCACTAGGAATGAAGGAATTCAATGAAACTGGTGCGTTAGGTTTCTCAATGTAGCGTGCTTGAGATGAAAAAGTCGAGGAGGACTTTATCATGAGTAAACAGAAGAAGAGCGATAACAAAGGTAATACTGGGATGTGGATGGGAATTTGTATAGCCTTAGGAGTTGCTTTTGGGATAATGATGGACAATATTGGAATAGGGATTGCATTAGGCGTAGCCTTTGGAGCTGCCCTTAGCTCAATCAATAGGGACCCAAAAGAAAAAGATAAAGAGAAGTAAACTATTGAACAGTCATCAGGTACTATATGTCGTTGATCAACACTATAGGTGAATAAAAATTGACTAAAAATAATAAAAATAAAAAAGGTGTGTTGTAAGATGAAATGCAACACACCAAATTCTTATTAAATATTTCTGCTTTAAGTTGAGTTTAGTAGATTATTATTTGCTGAACTTCACTTTCAAACAGAAATGTTGAGTTCAGCTTTGGCATTTACCAATGAACTGCATTTTTAACGAAAAAAATGGAGTTCATGTCAACAAAAAACGCTAAACTTCAATTCTCTCACTTTCACTCTTACTTACTGATAATACTGTGCCTGTGCACTCCATAATTCCTGGTACTTTCCTTTTTCATTCACCAGTTCTTTGTGTGTGCCTCTTTGTACGATCTCCCCTTGATCAAAGACGAGTATTTCATCGCAGAATTTGGAGCTTGAGAGTCTATGGGAAATATAAAAAGCTGTTTTATCTTTTACTAAGTTATCAAAGTTTTGATATATTTTAAATTCAGTCATTGGGTCCAGTGCAGCGGTCGGCTCATCTAAAATCATAACTGGCGCATCCTTATATAAAGACCGAGCGATGGCTATTTTCTGTTCTTGGCCCCCAGAGACACTGACGCCTGATTCTTCAAATTCTGTTCCCAGGTAGGTTTCTTCCTGATTGGGTAGATTTCTAACGAAGTCGCCTAACCCGACTTTATCTAAGGTAGACAACACTTTCTTTCTATCAAAAGAGGGTTTTACAGAAACGTTTTGTCCCAATGAAAATCCGACTAGATGGTAGTCCTGGAAGACAACGCCAAACAGATTGAAGTATTCTCTTAAATCATACTTATGGGCATCGATTTTATTCATTTTTATTGTCCCTTCACTCGGTTCATATAAACGAATCAGTAGCTTAATAAACGTTGTTTTACCTGAGCCATTTTCTCCAACTATGGCATACTTTTTACCGACTTCAAACTTTTCAGTGATGTTCTTTAGGACTGTTTCATCTGAGCCGGGATAAGAAAAACTCATATTCTCTATTGCGAAATGATAGTCATTATCTAACCTTTTTTCTACAGGTAAACTGCCGACGACCTCTTCATCAGGCAAGTCCATGAATGCATAATACTGCTCTAATTCACCTGGTGAAGAAATCATCATCATGCCGTGCTGGATAACATCTGGTAAAGCAGAGACCATTTGACTGAGTGCGCTGGAAAGTTGAATAATCAAAGCAACAGGTAAAGCTCCGATTAAAACAAGCAAGCCGACATAGGCATAGGTCAAATAGGTCATCACCTGAAATAAGCCGGTAGTAGGGATCATCATGGATCGAAAGCGTTTATAGTTTTCAGACAGTAATCTCCCTGTCTGTTCAGACTCAGCTCTTTTATTTTCGATCATTTTTTCAGTTAAATTGTAGAGGCGCATTTCTTTTCCGGACTTAAAGTCCTGAAGGATCCCATCTTCATAGAAAAATCGGGCATTAGATTCTTTCAATTCCGCAAGAAGCGCTTTTAGCCGTTCACCTGATTTTTTGGATGACGCGATTTGAATCCATACACTGATTCCAATCAGTAGAAGAAAGACACTGATAACAAGACTTGGGTGCATCCACCAAAAGTCGTCTGGTAGTAAGCCGGTGTCTACTCTAAATAACGGAGTGAGTAAAATAACCCCCCATATAATACTGACCAATCCAGGCATCATTTCTTTTATACGGACATTGATCATCGGAAGAGAAGATTGGCTGCTCATCATATTTCGGTTGATGATTTCTAATTCTTCTCTTACTTCTGAACTTTCCGCATAATGGTAATGCATAGTTAACATCTTTTTATTTGGTTCAGCAAAGAGTTTTCTAATAAACAGAGAATCCTCATGAGTGATTAGCGGGTCTATCCATCCAGAAATCAGTTGCAACACCAACAAGATGACCAAATACTGCATGATTAAAGAAGGGATGCGTGTCATGTCATCTCTTGTTAAGGCATCCACAATTTGGGTCATATAGATGTAGCCGATAAAAGGCAAACTGTATCTCGCCAATGATTGGACAAAGAACAGAACATAGTAAGTTTTGCCAACTCTAAACAAATCTTTAAAGGCACGTTTATACACGGTCAGCTTTTCCATTAAATCACCCCTCCTGTTACGACTGGCTCGTCTTCTTCCTCTTTTTCTTCCTTATCATGTTTATAGTAATAGGCTTGTGCTTCGTAAAGCTTAAAGTAATCTTTTTGCTCAGCCATTAA
Source organism: Ruoffia sp. FAM 20857 (assembly GCF_045528645.1). Taxonomy (NCBI): domain Bacteria; kingdom Bacillati; phylum Bacillota; class Bacilli; order Lactobacillales; family Aerococcaceae; genus Ruoffia; species Ruoffia sp. FAM 20857. The sequence continues at coordinate 11,437 of NZ_JBGQRB010000007.1, read as the reverse complement.
TTCTTCGTGCGTTCCGACTTCTGTTATATCTCCATTTTTGATGTAAATAATGCGATCACAAAAACGGGTAGACGAAAGTCGGTGAGATATAAAAATAGATAATTTATCTTTAGAAAACTGGAAGTAATCCTGATAAATCTGATGTTCGGCGATCGGATCCAAAGCCGCAGTCGGTTCATCCAGTAAGAGAACGGGTGCGTCTTTATATAAGGCTTGAGCTAGTTTCAATTTTTGTAACTGCCCTCCCGACAAATTCACTCCATCTGGATAAACAGCGCGCACAATTTTTGTCTCGTCTCTTGACTTGAACTTTGAAATGATGTCAGTCAAGCCACTTTGTTTCAAGACACGATTATACTTTAATTCATCAAAGGGCAAGCCTTGAATGACCGTCTCTTTAATGGAATAGGTCAATAAAAATTTCTCCTGAAATACAGGCGCAAATAAAGCATAATAGTCTGAAATGTTAAACTCACTCTGAGCTACTCCGTTAATATAAATTTCTCCAGTATCTGGTTTAAGTAAACCGGCAATTAAATTAGTCAGTGTCGATTTCCCAGCCCCGTTTTCTCCTACTATAGCTAAATTTTCGTATGGTTTAATGGTTAAAGATACATTGTTTATCGTTGATGTATCATTATTTGGATAAGTATAGGTCACATTTTTTAATTCAATCGACAGAGGTTCTTTTGGCAAAGGTCTGCCTTCTCCATGGTTAAATATTTGACCTTGAGACATAAAGTCATCATATTTTTTTGTCTCGTTTAAACTCGTATTCATTTTGCCTATAGCGTTGACTAAAGTCATGATGGTTTGAGCTAAGATCGTGACAGACCCGGCAAAGATGACAAAGCTAGAAACCGGAATCGCTCCTGCCGCAATCAATTGAACACTTCTAATATAAGATAAGGCAGATAGACCGATAATCCCTATATTTACCAGAGTACTTTCTGTCCATGTCAACTTTACTTTCGGTTTGATAAGCCGGTGGTATTCCGCAATTGTTTTATCTTCAATCTGCTTGAACCAGTCTTTCATCTGGAAAATACGTACATCTTTAGTGATACGGGATTCCCCATACACTTTTTTCAAGTAACGTAATTTTTGAGAATTGGCTGCTTTCGCTTGAAATAATTTCCGGTCCATCTTCACTTGCCATACGTTAAAGAAGACAACGATGAGCAGAAACACACCCACTAAAACAAGAAACAGAGATTCTAATTGACTTAATATATTGATATACAAAACAACCCCTAGAAATGAACTGCATAATTCAATAATTTCTGTTACTAATCGGCCAAAAAGGGTCGTGTTGTTATCGGTCAATTCACTGGCATTGTTGTATCTCTCCTGCGCTTCTTTTCCTATAATGAGCGGATAATCCAGCTTCAAATACTTCGTTTCAATTTTATTTCTCATGAAATCTCTCAAATGGTTCATATTCTCTTCTTGGTAGAGCATAAAATAGTAGTTACCCATTTGAGCGATGCCAATAAGAGCAATAAATACGAGTAATCTTAGTAGGTATTCTCTAATCGCTACCCCTTCCATTGACCACTGAATCACAAAAGCAGATAAAAGCAATTGGAGTAAGGGTAAGGCCGCGCTAATAAGGGGAGCTAATAGAATGGCTATAAATACTGTCGGTTTGAATGCATATAATTCCTTCAATAGAATTTTTGTATACTTCACTTTTTCTTTCATCTTCATCACCTCAATCGTATCTTACCAAAAAAATACACTCCCTATTCAGAAGTGTATGAATGGTTAGTATTTGGTTACGAACGGTTTTTAAGCGGCAATGTCACTTCTGTCGCAAACACGCCATCTTCCCATTTACGGTTGACCATGCCTTGATACCTCTCCACTGCCTGGTCAATTCGGTACAAGCCATAGCCTCTTCTGTTGATGCTTTTTAATGTAAACAGAGAAGGTTTTGGATTCTCTGTCATCGTGTTCGTCACATTAATATATAACGTGTTTTTCATTGGTGCTATGTATAAACGAATAAAACGTTCATCAGAAGAACTGGATTCTTTCTCAGTCGCTTCTATAGCATTAGTCAGCAAGTTACCCAATATAATTGCTAAATCGACATGCTCTACACCCAGTTCATTTGGAGCAATGGCTGTCGCATAGAGGGAAATCCCTTTTTGTTTAGCAGCTGTCAACTTTGTATTAACGATGGCATCTATCATCGTATTTCCTGTTTGAATGATCGTATCGACTTGATTCAATTCATTGGTCAGCTGTTTAATATATGCATCCAGTTCATCCAGACGGTGGTCATTCATTAAGGTGTGCATCACCTGTAAATGATTGCGATAGTCATGACGAATGCCTCTCATCTGTCTATAAATCGTTTCGACTTCTACACTGTATTGGTCGAGTTCCTTTTCTTGTATTTTATAAAAATCAATGCTCTTTTTTTGCCTAACTATAACTATCCCTGCACTGAGAAGGATAATAAGTACGACGGTTAGTCCTATCCAATCAGTCATTGTAAAACACCGCTCCTTTATTAAAGGCAATAAATTTTTCTTGAACTGTTTTAGCGAGACGCCTAGAAACAGGGACGGTTTGTCCGTTGGATAATTCAACATCTGTTTTTAATAGGCGATGGATGTGAGCGACATTGACTAAGTAACTTCGGTGAGTCTGGATAAAGTCAGCGTTAAGCTTGTCCTCCAATTCTTTTAAAGGACGAGTGACGGTTATCACTTGATTGTTTAAATGAATCTCACATTCACGTTTAATGACTTCAATGTACAGAATATCATCCAGTAGAAGTTTATGCATCTCACCTTCTGCTTCCAGTGTTAAGGTTTCTTTCACTAAGGGTTTTTTATCGAGATGTCTTTGAATGACTTGCTTAATTTTGTCTCTTTCAATGGGTTTGAGTAGGTAATCCAGTGCCTGGACTTCATAACCTTGAACGGCATGTTCGGCGAATGCGGTCGCAAAGACGAGCGTCACTTCATGGTCTATTTCTCTTATTTTCTTAGCCACTTCCAACCCATTAATCTGCTTCATCTCGATGTCCAAGAATACAATATCTAAGCCCTTGTTGTCTTCTAACTCAAAAAGAAAGGCTTCTCCACTTGAATAGGAGGATACTTTTGCGTGTAGACCCATTTCTTTGATTGTTTGATTGATTAGTGACTTCATCGCATCGAGTTGAATGTTTTCATCATCTACTATCGCTATGTGTAATTCTTTTGACATTCAAAGACCTCCTCTTCTCCAATACTCATACTATCCGTTCCACTTGATTTTTCCTAATCATCGTCGTTAGACATAATATAACATAAATGATTGATGGCAATAACAAACAATTAGTGGTTGGTCGTTTTTTTAAGCATTATGGTGTTTATTATTATGGTGTGTTGTAAGATGAAACGCAACACTAAAAAAAGTCTTTGCATTCAAATATCAAACGTGGTATTATACTGATGTTGCACGCAAATGCATAATAATTAACTGTGGTTTAGCATATAAATCACGGCAGAAAGGAAGTAGACATATGAAAGCAGGAATTCATCCAGAATATTCACAAGTAGTTTTCCGTGATACATCAACAGGTTTTGAATTTTTATCAGGTTCTACAAAAACATCAAATGAAACAGTAGAGTGGGAAGATGGAAACACATATCCATTAATCCGTGTTGAGATTTCTTCAGATTCTCATCCATTCTATACAGGACGTCAAAAATTCACGCAAGCCGATGGACGTGTGGACCGTTTCAACAAAAAATTCGGTTTCGCAGACAAGAACGCAAAACAAGAAGACTAATAGCATAGAAATGTTGTTAAAACAACATTCAAGAGGTTTACTGTTCATAGCAGTAGACCTCTTTTTTTGTTTGTTAGATAAATAACTTAAAAAATTTAAGAATGGTATTGTATTAAATTCACTATCGTGTCTATTTGTAAAACATTAAGCACGCTGGACAAACTACTTTTCATTTGGTGCGTAAAGGTGAGTTGATAACCTATCAACCGTGTTTATCTAAAAAGTGAGTCACAATTAGTCTACGGTACGTGGATTGTTAATAGAGTCAGTAAGGATTAAAATAGTCTAGAGGTGGGTATATGGATAAAAAGAGTAGAAAACAATTAATAAATGAGTATAAAAATAGAAAACCAGAGATGGGTATCATCTCCATTAAAAATAATTCAACTAAAGAACGTTTTTTAGACATATCTAAAAGTATACAAGCAGATTTAAATAGTCACCGCTTTAAGCTAAAGGCAAACTGGCACCCTAATCATAGAATACAAGTGTTATGGAATGAACATAGTGAAGCAGACTTTGAGTTCTCAGTCATTAAAGAATTAGAATATGAAGATTCGACGGTAGATTATACAGAAAAATTGGAAGCCATTTTAATGGAATGCTTGGAAGCTGATCATTATGCAAGCAGATTAAATAAAGAATAGAAGAAGGGGTAAGGAAGCGAACCATGGATAATATTAAGATAGGTAATTTGATTGCTCAATTACGACAGGAAAGAGGATTGACTCAACAAGACATTGCGAATGCGTTAAGTATTAGTAATAAGACAATATCAAAGTGGGAGTGTGGTTTAGGAGCGCCCAATATTTCACTCTGGGCAGATTTATCCACCATTTTAGGAGCAGATGTCGTTGATTTAATGGAGGGTGAAATGACTCTAAACGAACCTGATGGTGGGAATATAAATAAAATCCGCTTTTACGTCTGTCCGACATGTCACAATGTTTTAGTCAGTACAGGGAGTGCATCAATCTTTTGCTGTGGAAGAAAGTTGACTCAACTTGAAGTGGTAGAAGATGAACATGCTCCAAATATAAAGACTGAAGTGGTTGATATTGATTATTTTATAACCATTGATCATGAAATGACAAGAAATCATCACATTCTTTTTGCAGCTTATGTTAAAGGGGATAAGTATTTCTTGAACCGTCTTTATCCCGAACAAGATCCGACAGTGCGTATGCCATATATGGCAAATGGTCAGTTATATTTATATTGTATCCAACATGGATTAACTAAGTATTCTATATAAAATATCTAAGCAAACTTGGCTACCTAGTTTAATAGCAGAAACACCTGACGACAGATTTATGCGTCTAACCCAGGTAGCTTAACATTCGCTTCGCAAGTAGTTGCGATTAACTTCCAAACAGTTGCAGCAGCTAACAACTATTGGAAATAAGAGACAGTATAATCCTCAATAATTGTAGTTATTTTAACTACATTGTTGAGGATTTTTTTGGTCAGATAATGTCCTTGAGAAAAAGTCAGGGACACGATATACGATTTTATCCCCTTGAAAAAATCTTAAGGACACAATTCACACTTGCGACCCATTATCCCGTCATTGCATTTAACTCAATGCCTGCCTTCGCTTTTTTGAAGGTCAATAATGAAAGTTTAATGAGCGGTTTCGTTGACTTTAAGGGTTTAAAACGTTACCATTCTAATAGATATTTGATTGACATTTAAACTAAATTATTAGGAGGATTTATATATGTTATTTGAAAATGTTGTCGACGCAATTGGGTATACACCCGTAGTTAAAATCAACGGTCTAGATGATTCTTATGCAGATGTTTATGTAAAACTTGAGAAGAATAATCCAAGTGGATCAGTGAAGGATCGCCCTGTAAAATACATCATTCAAGATTTATTAGATAAAGGTGAACTAAAACCAGGTGGAACAATCGTTGAATCAACAAGTGGTAACACAGGTGTTGGTTTAGCAATGGTTGGAGCAGCGTTAGGTATTAAAGTAATTATTGTAATGCCAGACTCAATGAGCGTTGAGCGTCGTAAACTAATGCAAGCTTATGGAGCAGAATTAGTATTAACACCAGCTTCAGGTGGAATGAGTTTAGCAGGAGAAAAAGCGGAAGAAATTGCTAAAGAGAAAAACGCACCTATCTTCGGCCAATTTAAAAACGAAGCAAACGTAACTTCACATGAAGAAACAACTGCCCGTGAAGTATTAGAAGATGTTCCGGATGTTGATGGTTTCGTTGCAGGTATCGGTACTGGAGGAACAATTACAGGTGTAGGACGCGTGTTAAAAGAAAATAATCCAGAAACAGTTATCTGGTCAGTGGAGCCAGAAGCTTCACCAATCTTAACAAAAGGAGAAGCAGGATCGCATAAGATTCAAGGTTTAGGAGCGAACTTTATTCCAGAAATCCTTGACCAATCTGTCATTGATAAGATTGAGACAGTATCGAACGATGAAGCGATTAATACAGCTGTTGAGTTAGCGAAGTCACAAGGGATCTTAGCTGGATTTTCTTCTGGAGCAAACTATGCAGTAGCATTACGTTTAGCAAAAGAATTAGGGAAAGGTAAGAAAGTAGTCGTTGTATTACCAGATAGTGGAGAACGCTACTTATCTTCTGGGTTTTTCGGCGATGGACAAGCAGAATAATTATAGCGACGAAGCCCTTGAACTCGCGCAATACATTTATGAAAATGACCCTGCCGCAACAAGCGTAGAGGAAGTCACTGACTTATACCCAGGCTTTAAAGCAGTTAAAAATCATTTAGAAGCGCATAAACTTTACTTAGAAGGTGAAATTTATGAAGCACGCAAATTATCAGAAGTGTCTCGAACTGAAACAGGGATAGAAATTCATCCCGGCGCAAAGCTCGGTAAGAATATCTTTATCGATCATGGTATGGGTGTGGTTATTGGTGAGACAGCGATTCTGGGAGACCGGGCTAAGCTTTACCACGGAGTGACTTTAGGTGGAACAGGGAATGAGAAAGGTAAGAAGCGCCATCCAACAATTCAACATGATGTTGAAATTGGAGCTAACGCGACTTTACTAGGTAACATTACTGTTGGTCATCACGCCAAAATTGGTGCCGGTGCCGTCGTATTTAAAGACGTCCCACCGTATGCAACGGCCGTAGGCGTGCCAGCTCGTATTATTCTTCATGATAAAAATTGGAACCGTATCGGGGAATATCAAATTTAAAAACAAAGACGTTCAGTCTCTCTATTGGAGATTGAACGTCTTTTGTGTACATTATTGACCGTCTTTAATAATTTGAATAAATCGGTCAGTGAAATTTGCGGTAAAACCCCATAAAACTTCATCAGGAAAATGGTAAAAAGGAATTTTTTGTTTGACTTCATTAAAGGGATATTTTTCACCTTGCTTAATCAGATGAAATGGAAATTCCTGATTTTCTTCCTTACCCTGATTTTGTGTATACTCAAAACTCAATTGATAAAAAGTGGGTTTGTTTTCCATTAACTGGTCTAAAGGAATTGTGAACAATCTTTCTACTTCAATATTTGGATAAATATCTTCAAAGGCCACACTGGTAATTTCTCCAACGTAACAATAAATAATTCGATTGGCAGCAATAATATAATCGATTTCCCCATAGAGGTTAATGTTCTCACGTTGGATATTTAACTCCTCCATCGTTTCACGAACAGCAGCTTCTTCAGGTGATTCATCCGTTTCAATGCGTCCCCCAGGGAAAGAAGTTTCACCTGGTTGTGAGATATGTTTACTACGAACTTCATACAGCACATGCCATTCATCCTTTATTTTTATGAGCGGGAGTAGAACAGCGTAACCTCTTTGAACTCCGAGTGCTTTAGCATCATAATGTTGGATAATCTGTCGAATTTTCTTCATATTCTCTTCCTTTTACTCTCTCGAAAATATTGTTAAAATGATGCCATTAACGGTATACTATAACTAATATTTGAAATGAGGTGTGAGTTATGTCTTTTGGTAACGATGATAACATTTTTCGTGCATTACAGCAATTTATTGACCAGTATGGAGATGAATTTGAAAATATTGAAAAAGCAATTGAAGCTTTTATGTCGTTTTATAATAAAGGTAATCTAGAAAATGAGATAGAATCAACACCTGAAATGGAATCAGCAGAATTACTCGAACTATCAATGAGTATCGATGATGAGAAGCAGCGCAAGGCTTTATTACGTGAAGCGATTGAGTTGTGGCCAGAAAATTGGAACGCCCATTTAGAACTCATTGAAGGCTCTTTAGTTGAACAAATTGAACAAATTCGTAAACTGGAAATCACAGCGTTTCATAAATGGGAAGAAACAGATCAAGTCGGCTGGATAAATTATGAAGAACGTCCTTACTTAAGATTAAAGTTTATGTTAGCCGTGATTTTATTTAAACAAGGCTTGTTAGAAGAAACGTTAGAACATTTTGAAAACTTATATGAGATTGACGAGATGGATAGTTTAGGGGCACGTTATTATATTATGTCGATTTATTGCCGGACATATGACTTTGAAAGTGCCTATGAACTGTTCTCAGATGTCCCTTACCCAGCGAGTGAAGATGATCGAATGATTATTCCATTGCTTGTTGTGGCAGCTTTGACTAATAATTTGACGTATGCTAAAGATTTATTCTTAGATTTAGAAGAAGCAAATGACAATCTCTTTCAATTATTTATGGACGATTCTTGGCCAATGGATTTAATTTTAGGTTTTGGTGAAGTTGATCATTTCCAAATGAATTCCTTTGAATCTATTGCGGTTGCATTAAATGATATTTTACCTGTCGTAGTTAGCTCAGAGTATTTGTTTGACTGGATGTTGGAGGAGTATGAAGCAGCAGAACCGCATGAGCGGGTGAATTTAAATGAGAAAGTTATTTCGTTTACAGGCGCGTCCAAGCAATACCGAGCACAAACGAATCCATTTACTTATAAGTCCTATCTAGAAATACCCGTTCTGGCAGATGTCGTACATAATGCGGCGGTAACACTTCAAGAAATGGGACTGGTAAAAGTTGAAGATTTCTCAGCATATACTGAAAAAGAGCTCTTAGCCGTGAAGCATATCGGTCCACAAACCATTAAGCAATTAAAAGCAAACGGTGTAAAATTCAAAAAGAAATAAGCACCCCTGATTTAAGCATTTCCGAGCGCAACTTGTGCAGGAAGTGCTTTTATTGTTCTTATAAAATATAATAGAATATAGAGGCTGTATCACTCCTGTATTGAAGGGAATCCAAACCTTGAGATAATTACTTTTAGAGTGTAAAACCCTTTCAGTTTTAACTTGGATATGATACAGTGTTATATATAAAAGTAATACAGATTAAATAAAAAAATACGTATAAATCAGTTGAAATAAAGGAGATTATTATGGAAAGAATTGGGAACTTTTTATTAATTACTAAAGATGGCGATAACTATACAGTGAGTATGTCTGCAGAATTACAAGATGATGTTGGAACCGTTGGTTTTGTGGAATTTAACCAAGAAGATAACTTAGAAGTGGATGATGCGATTTTAAACTTAGAAGCATCAAAGACAGTATTAGAGATTGCATCTCCCATTGCTGGAACAATTGTAGAACGCAATACAGCAGCGGAAGATAATCCTCAATTATTAAACTCAGCGAAAACAGAGGAGAACTGGTTAGTAAAATTAACTAACGTTGACGAAGAAGCATTCAATGCTTTAGAAGAAGCTTAAGCATAAGCAATACATGGACGCATTTAAGTAGGGGCCAAGCCCTTTACTTAAGTGCGTCTACTTTATCTATGAAAATGTGAAATTGAAAGGACGAGTTATATGGAAGCAACCGCAGATCTTGAATGGATGATCCAATATTTATCAAAAGAAGATGATGCCCCTACACTTGAAGAATCGGAAGATGCTTTTAAGAAATGGCGTCATTTGGTCAATGTCCGTCCACCAAAAGCAATCTCGGAAGAGTACTTAGAACATGAGGACCGCTTTCTAAAAGCAAATAATAATCAAGAAGAAGCAGTAGCTTTAGAAGATTTAACGCCAGTTGCAGGAGATAATATTTATCTTTGGAAAGGTGACATTACAACTTTAGCGGTTGATAGTATAGTGAATGCAGCCAATTCAGAGCTGTTAGGATGTTTTATCCCAAATCACAATTGTATAGATAATATTATTCATACAAAGGCGGGTATTCGTTTACGACTTGCATGTCACGAAATTATGACTGAACAAGGGAAGAAGGAACCGGTAGGTAAAGCAAAATTGACCCCAGCCTATCACTTACCAGCCAACTATATCATTCATACTGTTGGGCCAACTGCCAGTGGCAGAGTGACAAGAATCAATCAAAAGTTACTTGCCCAAACATATCAGGCATGTTTAGAGATGGCTGATCATAACCAACTTGAAAGTATTGCTTTCTGCTGTATTTCAACCGGGGTCTTCGGCTTTCCGACTGAGCCAGCAGCGGAGATTGCGATTAAGACAGTTCGTGATTATTTAATTGATCATGAGACAGATTTAAAAGTGATTTTCAATGTGTATGAAGACGAAGATGAAGCGATATATCAAAAGAAATTAATTAAAGGAGACGCATGATGGCAAATTATTGGAAGACCCTTGAAGCAGAGCAAGGAACTTTAGAAGATGGACAAGTGTTACAAGGATTGCTTGATGAAGCGGATGCCATTGTTGTAGGTATTGGAGCTGGAATGTCAGCAGCAGACGGCTTTAAATATATTGGATCGCGCTTTACAGATGCCTTTCCTGACTTCATTGAAAAGTACGGCCTACTAGATATGTTACAAGCAAGTCTGTTTGACTTTGAAAGTGTGGAAGAGTATTGGGCATTTCAAAGTCGCTTCGTTGTCTTAAACTATTTAGATCAACCAGTAGGGCAGTCGTACTTAGATTTAAAAGACATGTTAGAAGGACGCAATTACCATATTATTACAACTAATGCCGATAATGCCTTTGATATAGCCGATTATGATAGTGACCATGTCTTTCACATTCAAGGTGAGTATGGTTTATGGCAATGTTCAAAACACTGTCATCAACAAACTTACCGCGACGATTCAGTAATTCGTGAGATGGTGGAGCAACAGGAGAACATGAAAGTTCCGTCTGAATTAGTACCACACTGTCCAAAATGTGGTGCACCTTTTGAAATTAACAAGCGAAATGAAGAAAAAGGTATGGTGGAAGACGGCGATTTCCATGCACAAAAAGATCGCTATGAAGCCTTTCTAAAAGAAAATGAAGGCAAAAAAATAGTCTTTTTAGAAATCGGTGTGGGACACACAACGCCTCAATTCATTAAACATCCCTTCCAAAAAATGACGGAAGCAAACGACAAAGCATTATTTGTTACAATGAATAAGAAAAATTACCGAATTCCAAAAGCGATCCGCCCGCAAACAGTTCATTTAGCCCAAGACATCGCTAATACGATTCACAAAGCTAAAAACTTCGATGCGGTCAAATAAACATATAATAAAGCACTCGTATCCCAGTGATGCGAGTGCTTTTTAGCATGTGCGCCCGGCATGGGCGATAACTTGGTGGTGAAAGTCCACTACAGACTTGGCAGTAGGAACTGTTAGCTAAAGGCAAGGGTGTCCACCGTGAGGTGGAATCTGAAGGAAGCCGGAGGCAAACACT
>NZ_JBGQRB010000006.1:0-65600 GCF_045528645.1 Ruoffia sp. FAM 20857 | reverse complement strand
TTACACCGCACCCCCTTGTGCATTTCCTCCATGATGTCATCTTGAAGTTGAACATGTTTATCTTTAATATTTAGTAAGTCTGCGATATAATTCATATGAGCCAAGTGAATTCTCCTTTTAGTAATGTGTGGTAACTTTATTATATAGGAATTCACTGGCTTTTTGTGTACATACAAAAAAAGGTGTCAGTGAGATTTCTCTCACCAACACCAAAAATTCAAGAACCTTTTTTATTATCTTACCTTTAAAGCACGGTCGATATCACGCTTCATTTGTTGTTCTTTTAATGAATGACGCTTGTCATATCGATTTTTTCCTTCAGCTAATCCGATAAGAACTTTTGCTCTCCCTCTAACAATATATACTTTTAAAGGTATAATTGTTAGTCGATTTTGTTTGACTTCACGTTCTAATTTTTCTATTTCTTTTTTGTGAAGTAATAACTTCCGATTTCGTAACGGATCATGGTTAAATATATTCCCTTGTTCATAAGGGCTTATATGAACGTTTTTAAGGAAAGCTTCGCCTTGACGGATTGAAACGAACCCATCTTTCAAGTTAATCTTCCCTTGTCGGATCGATTTAATTTCAGTTCCTTGTAATACTAGTCCCGCTTCGACGGTTTCGAGTATCGTAAAGTCATGCCGTGCTTTTCTATTCTGTGCTAATGGTTTGTCTTGCTGTTTCGCCATAGTCATCCCTCATTTACATCAAAGGCTACTTTTTCCGTTTTCTAATTTGGAATTTCTTGCCTTTTTTATTATTCCCTTTAGACGATTGTTTCGCAACTTGTTTAAAGGATTGTCTGTTCTTACTTTGTCTTTTAGGTTTACGACTTTTCTTCTCACTACGATTCTTATTCTCACTGATGACATGTTCTAAATCTTTGTTATCCGTTGGATACGATTCAATGAGTTTGAAATCGATCTCTCGGTCTTCAACACTTACGCGTTCAACCTCAATTAAGACTCTTTGACCAATTCGGTACACGTTGTTTGTGTTTTCACCAATAAGAATTAAATGTTGTTGATCATAACGGTAGTAATCATCTTTCAATTCTTGCAATGAAATTAAACCTTCAACTGTATTATCTAATTGAATAAACATTCCAAATGACGTCACTGAACTTACAGTTCCCTCAAATTGTTCTCCAACTTTATCTAACATGTACTCTGCTTTCTTCAGTGCATCCGTTTCACGTTCGGCCTCTACTGCGCGACGCTCCATCTTAGAAGAATGTTCTGCAATGTCTGGTAATTTTTCAGAAATCTTTCTCTTTTGCTCTGAAGTTGGTGTTGCTTCTAAATATTTATGAATTAAACGGTGAACCATTAAGTCTGGATAACGTCGAATCGGTGAAGTAAAGTGCGTATAATCTTTGGCAGCTAAACCGTAATGACCGAATGGTTCATCCGTATAACGTGCTTGTTGCATACTTCTTAACATCATCATCGATACCACTTCTTCATAAGGTGTATCAGATAATTCATCCAAAGCTTCTTGTAATTGTTTTGGTTTAATTGATTCAGCGCGACCTCTTAAGACCACACCAAACGCAGTTATAAATTCCGCAAAGCGTTGCATACGTTCTTCATCTGGTTGCTCATGGACACGGTAAATCATCGGCCAGTCTTTCTCCGTATATGTTCTTGCGATTGTCTCATTCGCTGCTAACATAAAGGACTCAATTAGTCTTTCTCCGACCCCTCTTTGGCGGTGAACGATATCTATAGGTTTCCCATCTTCATCAACGATAATTTGCGCTTCAGATGTTTCAAAGCTTAACGCTCCACGCTTTTGACGCATACCTTCCAGAATAAAGTGTAATTCGCTCATCTGATCCAGCATCTCAGATATCTCATGGTATTCTCTTCTTAAATCTTCATCACCAGCTAGAATACCATTCACATCCGTATAAGTCATTCGATATGAAGAATTAATCACACTCAGGAAGATATCTTGATCAACGACGCGACCATTTGAGTCTATGGTCATCTCACAAGATACAGTTAAGCGATCTTCATTCGGTAATAGCGAACAAATCCCATTCGATAATCTTTGTGGAAGCATCGGAACCACTCTATCTGTTAAGTAGACAGATGTCCCTCTGGCTAGTGCTTCCGAATCAATCGGTGAATTCTCAGTCACATAGTGAGAAACATCCGCAATATGCACCGCTAAACGGTAGTTCCCATTATCTAGTCTTTTTAATGATATTGCATCATCTAAGTCTTTTGCGTCTGCCCCATCGATCGTAAGAATTAATTCATCTCTTAAGTCACGACGCCCTTCAATATCCTTTGGATTGATATCTTGTTCAATCGCTTGTGCTTCCTCTAAGACTTGTTCTGGGAATTCTGATGGAATATTGAATTGATATAAGATAGCGAGAATATCGACACCTGGCGCATCTTTATGACCAATTTCTTTCGCAACTAAACCAGTTAAATTGTTTGGCTCCTCCATCGTTGGGTAATCTTTAATCTTAACAATTACAATCGAATGATTCACTGGTTTCAAGCCATCTGGTAATACTTCTACTTTCAATTCATCGCTGAATTTTCCTTGTGGAATGACAAAGCCTAAAAAGCCAGTTGAGTCGCGCATTTCTTTATCATAGGCAACAAATTCACCAACGATTTGAGTTGATGCTCTTTCAACAATGTTATCTACACGAGCTTCTGACCCTTTACCTGTTGATGGATTGACATGTTTAATAATTGTTGCTTCAACTGTATCGCCGTCCATGGCATTTCCAACTTTTCCAGGTGGTACAAATAAATCCGGTTGCTCTGGATCATAATCAATAAAGCCAAATCCACGATCATTTCCACGGAAAGTTCCGACAGCCGTTTCTTTTTTAGTGCTTTTCGCTTTAAAGCGACCCGTTTCTGTTACTTCTAATTCATTAATTCGCTCTAAAAATGCTAGAGCTTTGACTAATTTTTTGAAATTTTTACTTCCCTGATAATTAAAATGTTGGGCGATTTCATTTGTTTGATAATTCCTATCGGGATTCTGTTGTAAGAATTCTAAAATTCGTTGTTCTAATTTTGATAAACTCATAGTGCCCTCCTTCTGTACAATATTTATTGTACGACTATTTAAATCTTGTTATAAAGTCGAAAAGTGCTGCTTCAAAATCTTTACGATTTCGATTCACCGTAATCACGTGCGTGTTTTCTGGGAACCAATTGAAGTCCACTTTCGCGTTTACTAACACACTTTGTAATTTTTCTGCATCGTCTTCATTGATCATCTCATCCTTACCTGATTGTGCGATAAAAAATGGTTGTTCGATATTTTCAAGTTGACCTTGGAATTCGCTCTTGAAAGCTTCAAGTTGCTTCATTTGGTCTCTATGCTTAGTGAGGATGCCGTCGATCTCTTGATTGTAATTATCTTCAGATGAAAAGCGTTTAAATATCGCTTTAACATAAGAAATAAAATGCACTTCAACATCAATTGGTTTCTCAGTGTATACTGGTGAGTTAAATACTCCCCCACCTTGAATTTCAAGATTTGACTGAGACATTAACCATGTCGCAAATATACCGCCCAATGACAAGCCAAAGACAAGTATTCTGTCATACTCACCTTGCATGGCTTCAACCGCATCCAAGGCTTGTTGCTTCCATGTATTAATATCTGCATTCAAAATATCATTCATATCTTTTGTGGCATGCCCTTCAAATTTTGGACATAATACGCCGTAACCGCTGCGATTTAGCTCTCTCGCTAATAGATTCACATCATTTGGTGAGCCGGTATAGGCGTGGAATAAAATGATTCCAATCTCTTTATTCTCACCTTCATAATACTTTGCATCTTTTATTTCGTTTAATTTCAAGTATGAACCCTCCCAAAAACTTTATAAACAAAGTTTACATGATATTGATCAATAGTTAAACTAATAAGATTAAAAAAAGAACAAGCCCATATAGCAATCCATCAAGCACGAATTACTTTGAACATTGTTCTGATTAATTAATATATAACTTATTTATTTGATAAATAAGCCAATGTAATTGTTAAGACAAAGAATAAAATTCCTAAAATAGTTGTTGCACGAATTAAGAAAACTTCAAATCCTCTTGCACGTGTCTTCGGTTGTCCGTCATCGCCCCCACCGAGCATACTTGCTGCATTACTCTTAGATGGTTGCATAACAACAAAAATAATCATTAAAATTGCTACAATAATCAAAGCTGTAAGTAAAACTTGATACAAAGGTCTTACCTCCTCTATAAAATATCCATTACTCATAATATCATTTATTATATATATTATCAATTAATGTTCCTGCTAATAATCATTATACTGTAAATCCTAATTAACAATCAACCGCAATCTGACGAAATTATCATCACCCATGCGACTTTCTTTGACACAGCAAATTCAAACATGATAAATTATGAGTATTGATAAAGAATGGAGTAATCAAATGCAAAATGAAGAGAACATACTAGCGGTCAGTCGCTACTTTAAAATACTAAGTGATTATAATCGCTTATCAATTCTTTACTTACTCAAAGAACAGAAACGTTCAGTCTCTCAGATTGTTGAAGCCTTGCATTTAGAGCAATCAGCGGTATCACACCAATTAAAGATATTAAGAGACTCACGCTTAGTCAAAGCGGAACGACAAGGTAAATCAATGATTTATGAATTAGATGATGATCATGTCTTCACTATCCTTCATCAAATTGTTGATCACGTCCAAGAAAACGAATAAGTCTAGCTAATTGAAAGGAAATGATTCATGTGTCAAAGCAATGGTTAGAATGGGCAAAAGAATTGCAAGCCCTTGCCCAAACCGGTCTTCACTACACAAAAGATGTCTATGATAAAGAACGATTCCAGAGAATCCGCGAGATGAGTTGGCAAATGCTCGCAACCTTAAACGATAGCGACATGAATGAGATCAAAGCATTATTCCACATTGAAGACGGCTACCAAACACCCAAAGTCGATACACGAGCGGTTGTTTGGAAAGAGGATAAGATCCTTTTAGTCCAAGAGAATGACGGTCGTTGGGCCCTTCCTGGTGGTTGGATGGACATTACAGAAACCGTCTCATCTAATGCCGAAAAAGAATTGTTCGAAGAAGCTGGTGTGGTTGGAAAAGCAGACCGAATTATTGCCATCCATGACCATCACCGCCATAACGCTGTGAATCAAATTTTTACTATTATTAAAATTTTCGTAGAATGTCACTATATTAACGGTGAATTCAAACTAAACAGTGAAACAATCGGCATGGACTTTTTCGATATGGACCATTTACCAACGTTAAATGACGGCAAAACAACTTATGAACAAATAGAACTATGCTGGCGTGCACATAAAGATGAGTCATTTAAAATTGAATTCGATTAAAAAAAGCCTTCTTGCCTCAGCAAGAAGGTTTTATTTATTATTGGGGTATATCAACGTAATGTGGGACACCTTTTTGGAATACAACTAATTGATTCACATCATGATTTCTCAATTTGTTAAAAGCTTCTTCAAACCCTAACTGATAATCTCCGGCCACATGCGCATCAGAACTTACTGTGAACATGTCTCCCCCAGCACTTTTATATAAATCAATCGCATAGTCATAAAGATGGTCGTTGTCATAACGATACATACTTCGAGTATTTAATTCTAATGCTTGTTCATTTGACACCATGGTTTCAAAGATTTGAAGAAGTAAGTCCTCACTATCATGTAAATCTTCAACCTTCACTGCATCGTAGCCTCTCAGCCCAAAATCAAAATGCGCTAAAACATTCGCATATGGAGCGTTTCTAACGGCTTCCAGCATCAAACCGAAGTATTCCTCTAGATGTGTCTTCAAGTCCTTTACATCGTGGTTTAAGGTCATAAAACCATGTCTTCCGTTATGATGGATACTGAGTAACTTAATATCATAGTCTTTTCCTTCTAAAAACTGTTCAATCTTATCTCGATCGGCATAAGTAAACCCAATCTCAATCCCTCGAAGAAGACGATTATCATATTCTTCGTTCAACTCAGCAATCTTCTTCGAATAACCTTCGTAATCTGGAATCACATCATCGTGCGATTGATCTGGACTATAGAAATCAATGTGCTCTGTCGTTACAACAGGCAATTCGCCTTGAGATAAATAATTCTCAAATTGTTCTTTTGAATCGGGAGAAAAATATGTGTGTAAGTGTTGATCGTAATATTGCATAATAGCTCCTTTTCATCTGAATATACTATAATACGGTTTAAACAAATCCTCCTTAATTATATCGAAAATACGCAACACTTCAAAATTCTTGCACTGTATTTGAGAGCTAAAAATAGCAAAATAAAAAAGCCGCTAGCCTTAACTAGCGACTTGAGATTCGTTAAGCTTCTTTATTATTCACAAAGTAATCTCTCAATAAGAGGGCAGCTCCAACTAGTCCTACAATAGCAATCATAATATATGTGCTATAACTTGTTCTAGTTTCACCTGTATTCGGTAATGTTGGTGCTGTATTTTCCTCATCTTCATCAGGAACTTGAGTCGATGTTGTACGCACTCCGTATTCCTGAACTAAGACTTGACTTAATGCTTCTAAATTCTCTTCACCGTTCTGTAACCAAACGGTATACTCTTCCCATAATAATTCTTGGTCAGATACACGTTCATTCAATGAAGCTTCTTCTAGATTATAACGGTTGATTAATTCTCCACGAATGTAAGCAATCGTATCTTCGAATACTTCAGGATAATCACGTAATGCCCAGTTATAAGCAGTACTTGGGTCTCCACCTTCTTCATTAATTTGCTCTGTATATGAAATCCAAGTTGTTGCCGGAATCGCTTCGAATTGGTCTGGTGTAATTGGTGTTGACTCAATCATCACCGTTCTAATTCTTTCAAGTTCAGTTTCTCCAGGTGTCTCTTCGTCATCTTGAATAACATCATGTTCCTCAATTAGACGTTGTGCTAATGTTTCAAAGTCTTCGGTGTTACCTGCTTCCACCCATACCGAATATTCTAACCACAGTAAGTCAATATCTGATACTGAGTTTAAAGACTCCTCATTTAAATTATAATCTGAAACTAATGTTCCACGAATATAAGCAATGGTATCTTCAAACACTTCTGGATAATCTTCGACAGCCCAATTATAAACGGTACTTGGGTCTCCACCACCTTCATTCACTCGATCTGAATACTCTAACCAGCTAGTTGCTGGAATGGCTTCAAATTGGTCATCTGTTAAAGGTGTTGCATCAATCATCGATTGTTTGATCGCTTCTAGACGTTCATCGCCAGGCGATTCTTCGTCATCATCTTGAGTAACATCATGCTCGTCAATTAGACGTTGTGCTAATGTTTCAAAGTCTTCAGTGTTACCTGCATCAACCCATACTGAATATTCTAACCATAGTAAGTCAATATCCGATACTGAGTTTAAAGATTCCTCATTTAAGTTATAGTCTGAAACTAAAGTTCCACAAATATAATTCAAAGTTTCCTCAAACACTTCTGGATAATCTTCGACAGCATTATTATAAACTGTACTTGGGTCTCCACCACCTTCATTGACTTCATCAGCATAACCTAACCAATCTTGAGCAGGAATCGCATCAAACTGTTCATCTGTTAAAGGTGTAGAAGCTAACATCGTTTCTTTCAATGCTTCTACTCGTTCATTATCATCTTGGCCGTATTCTACTCCGAAGTCTTCCACTAAAGCATCAGCCAGCGCTGGTAAATCTTCTTGACCGTCTGCAGCCACCCAAATTTGGTATTCTAACCATAATAAATCTCGATCACTTACAGTATTTAAGCTTTCTTCATCAAGATTATAGTTTTCAACCATTGCTATACGGAAATTTGTCGCTTCTGGTTCAAATACTTCTGGATAATCTTCGATGGCCCAGTCATAAACTGCACTTGGGTCTCCTCCTTGATTATTACCTTGTTCAACATAAGCCAACCACGCATCTTCAGAGATTTGCGCAAATTGATTTTCTGTTATAGGAGTTGCATCTATCATTGATTGTTTAATTGCTTCGATATCACTTGCATTTGTTTCACTTGAAGCTTGCGCTTCTACAAGTGCTAAGTTACTTGCTAAACCGTCATTTGGTGCCAAAGGAGCAACATTTGCCAGTGCAGCAAGGGACAGAATTGCGAGAAGTTTTTTATTGAATTTTGTATTGATTTTCATTTTTTATATCCTCCTTAAAAGTAGATATACATTTTCTTACTTCTCTACTATCTCTAGTATGCATGACAAGTATGACTATTTTATGAAGGATTACTTAAAATTGTAAGTGTTTTCGACATAGAAATTATGAACCACAAAAAAAGAGCAACTAGCTTAGCTAGTCGCCCTTTTCTACCTTGCAAATAATTATTTGTTATCTAAGTTGTAGAATACGTCTTTTCCGTCGTATGCTGCAACGTCAGCTAACATATCTTCGATACGTAATAATTGGTTGTATTTAGCAACACGGTCAGTACGTGATAATGAACCAGTCTTAATTTGACCAGCGTTTGTTGCAACAGCAATGTCAGAGATAGTTGTATCTTCTGTCTCTCCTGAACGGTGAGAAATTACTGCTGTATAACCAGCTTTTTTAGCCATTTCAATCGCGTCAAATGTTTCAGTTAAAGTACCGATTTGGTTAACTTTGATTAAGATTGAGTTACCAACGTTTTCTTTGATACCGCGAGCAAGAACTTCAGTATTTGTAACGAATAAATCGTCACCAACTAATTGAACTTTACTTCCTAAACGTTCAGTAAGTAATTTCCATCCGTCCCAGTCGTTTTCGTCCATACCATCTTCGATAGAGATGATTGGGTATTTATTAACTAATTCTTCTAAGTAGTCAACTTGTTCTTTAGCAGAACGTTTTGCTCCGTTTTCACCTTCGAATTTAGCATAGTTGTATACGCCATCTTCGTAGAATTCTGAAGAAGCAATGTCAAATCCTAAGAATACATCTTTACCTGGTTCTAAACCAGCTTTTTTGATTGCTGCTAAGATTGTTTCAACACCATCTTCTGTACCTTCGAAACGAGGCGCGAATCCACCTTCGTCACCAACAGAAGTTTCTAATCCACGTTCGCTTAATAATGATTTAAGTGCGTGGAAGATTTCAGCACCCCAACGTAGAGCTTCTTTGAAAGTTTCTGCTCCAGATGGAATAATCATGAATTCTTGGAAAGCGATTGGTGCATCTGAGTGAGATCCACCGTTAATGATGTTCATCATTGGTGTTGGTAATAATTTAGTGTTAAATCCACCTAAATATTGGTATAAAGGAATATTTAAGAAATCTGCAGCTGCACGTGCAACAGCAATAGATACACCTAAGATAGCGTTAGCTCCTAATTTACCTTTGTTCGGAGTACCATCTAACTCGATCATTAATTTATCAATGGCTTGTTGTTCTAATACATCATAGCCTAATAATGCTTCAGCGATTACGTTATTCACGTTATCAACAGCTTTAAGGACACCTTTACCTAAATAACGGTCTTTGTCTCCATCACGTAACTCAACAGCTTCGTGTTCACCAGTTGACGCACCTGAAGGTACGATTCCGCGACCAAAAGCTCCGCTTTCTGTATAAACTTCTACCTCAACTGTAGGGTTCCCACGTGAGTCTAAAACTTCTCTTGCATAAATATCTGTAATAAATGGCATATTTTATTCTCTCCTTTAATTTGTTAGGCATGAATTGACTCCATACCTTACTCTTCTATTCTATAAATTATTCACTCAAAAAGCAAAGCATATCGGATGTTTTGCTTATTTAATTAAACTTGTTCCTGTCATGTCTTCAGGTTTCTCAACACCAACTAAGTCTAGTAATGTTGGAGCAAGGTCAGCTAAGCGACCTCCGTCTCTTAATTCAACATCTTCTTTAGTCACAATCACTGGAACTGGGTTTGTTGTATGAGCTGTCATTGGATTTCCTTCGATATCAATCACTTCATCGGAGTTACCATGGTCAGCTGTAATAATCGCAGCTCCACCTTTTTCTAGTATTAAATCAACCACAGCACCAAGACACTCGTCTACTGCTTCAATTGCTTTCACAGTTGGTTCTAACATACCACTGTGTCCAACCATATCAGGGTTTGCAAAGTTTAAGATAATCGCATCGATCGTTTCTTCGTTGATTTTTTGCACTAAGGCATCTTTCACTTCATAAGCTGACATTTCAGGTTGTAAGTCATAAGTTGCTACTTTTGGTGAAGGGATTAAGATACGTTCTTCACCTGCATACTCTTTATGTCGTCCCCCACTCATAAAGAATGTAACGTGTGGGTATTTTTCAGTCTCAGCAATTCTTAGTTGTGTCTTATCGGCATCTGCTAATACTTCCCCAACTGTATTGACTAAGTCTTCTTTCTTGAATGCAACTTCTGCTATAACTGTATCACTGTAAGGTGAGAAAGTTGTCATGTAGTTGTCTGTTGGAGTCTCTCCACGTTCAAAATCGTTAAAGCCTGGATTTGATAAAGCTGTAGCTAATTGAATCGCACGATCAGGTCTAAAGTTGAAGAATACGATTGAGTCACCATCGTTTACTGTACCGACTGGTTTGTCGTTTTCATCTTTAATTGTAAATGGAACAACAAACTCATCAACAATATCTTCTTCGTAAGAACGCTCTACGCCTTCTTTAGCTGAAGAAGCTGTTCTACCTTCACCATGAACGATTGCATCATAAGCTAACTGAACACGTTCCCAACGATTGTCACGGTCCATTGCATAGTAACGACCTGAAATTGTTGCGAATTTACCTACGCCAATTTCTTCGAATGCTTTCTCAGAATCATCAATATATTTCACAGCGGTTCTCGGTCCAACATCACGCCCATCAAGGAAACCATGAACATATACTTCTTCTAATCCATACTTTTTAGCTAATTTAACTAAAGCAATTAAATGTTTGTAATGTGAGTGGACACCACCGTCAGATAATAGCCCCATTAAATGTAAAGCTGTTCCTTTTCTTTTTGCTTCTTCAACAGCTTTAACTAATTCAGGCACTTCGTAAAATGATTCGTCTTCAATCGCTAAATTAATACGAGTTAAAGATTGGTATACTATACGACCTGCACCGATGTTTAAATGACCAACTTCAGAGTGCCCCATTTGGCCATCAGGTAAACCGACGTCTCGTCCTGATGCTTTTAATTGGTTATGTGGAAACTGGTTCCAATAACGATCAAAGTTAGGTTTTTTCGCTGCTTTTACCGCATTACCACTGACTTCATCGCGAATTGCGAATCCGTCTAAGATAATTAAGGCATATGGGATTTTACTCATTATTTTACTGCCTCCAATAATTCGATGAATGAATCAGCTTCTAGACTTGCTCCTCCAACTAATGCACCGTCAATATGTTCTTGTGCCATATATTCAGCAATATTATTTGGTTTTACAGATCCACCGTATTGAATACGTACTTTTTCAGCTGTTTCTTCTGATGTAACTTCTGCAATAGCTTTACGAACTACGCCACAAGTTTCATTTGCTAATTCAGCAGATGATGATTTACCTGTTCCGATTGCCCAGATTGGTTCGTAAGCAACAACTGATGAAGCGATTTGTTCTTCAGTTAAACCTTCTAATGCTGCTTTTACTTGTCCAGATACAAAGTCAGCTGTTTCTCCAGCTTCACGTTGCTCTAAAGTTTCTCCACAGCAAATGATTGGTAACATACCGTTACGTAAGATTGCTTTTGCTTTTTTGTTGATGTCTTCGTCAGTTTCTCCAAAGTATTCTCTACGTTCGGAGTGTCCGATAATTACATATTCAACACCTAAATCAGCCAATGCTTTAGGACTTGTTTCCCCAGTGAATGCACCTTCATCTTCGAAGTAGCTGTTTTGTGCAGCTGTTCTTAATTCAGTACCTTCACTTAAACGTTTAATTGTTTCTAAAAATAGTGCTGGTGCACCTACGACAGAATCTACAGCATCCGCTGAAGGGATTTTCCCTTTAACTGCTTCAACAAAATCTGCAGCTTCTTGAGCTGTTTTGTTCATTTTCCAGTTACCAGCAATAATTGGTTTACGTGACATATATATACTCTCCTTAATTTAAAGTCTCAGTAATTATTTCTCGTCGATTGAAGTAACACCTGGTAATTCAGTACCTTCTAGATAGTTTAATGAAGCTCCTCCACCTGTTGAGATGTGTGAGAATTTATCTTCATAACCTAATTGTGCGACCGCAGTTGCTGAATCTCCCCCACCAACAATTGTCGTCGCGTTTTCTAGATCAGCAATGGCTTCACAAACACCAATGGTTCCTTTTGCGAATGATTCCATCTCGAATACACCCATTGGGCCATTCCATACAACTGTTTTAGCATCTTTTAATACATCTTCGAATACTTTAACAGATTCTGGTCCACAGTCTAATCCTTGCCAGTCAGCAGGGATATCATCTACAGAAACAACGTCTGTATTTGCGTCATTTGAAAAATCATCTGCAATGACTACATCTACTGGTAAAACAATTTTGTCTCCAGCAGTTTCTAGTAATTCTTTAGCTAAAGGAATACGGTCTTCCTCTAATAATGATTCTCCAACTTCTTTACCTTGTGCTTTCAAGAATGTGTAAGCCATTCCTCCACCGATAATTACTTTATCAGCTTTGTTTAATAATGATTCGATAACTTTAATCTTATCAGATACTTTCGCACCACCTAAGATAGCTACAAATGGACGTTCAGGATTATCAACTGCGTCTCCTAAGAATTTTAATTCTTTTTCAACTAAGAATCCTACAGCAGAGTCTAAGTTTGATGCAATTCCAACGTTTGATGCGTGAGCACGGTGAGTTGTTCCGAATGCATCGTTTACGAATAAGTCACCTAATGAAGCCCAGTATTTACCTAATTCTGGATCATTCTTAGATTCTTTCTTACCTTCTAAATCTTCGTAGCGAGTGTTTTGAACTAATAAAACGCCACCCTCAGATAGGTTAGCTACTGCTTCTTCTAATTCTTCTCCACGTGTTTTGTCTGAGAAAAGAACTTCTTTATCTAATAACTCGCTTAAACGTTTTGCAACTGGTTCTAAACTGTTGTTAGCTTTATCTTCTTCAGTTTTAATACGTCCTAAGTGAGAGAACAATACTACTTTCGCATTGTTTTCTATTAAATAATTGATTGTTGGTAAAGCCGCTTCGATACGGTTATCGTTGGTGATTTTTCCATCAGCCATAGGTACGTTGAAGTCAACGCGGACTAAGACTGTCTTACCATTTACTTGAATATCATTTAATGTTTTCTTTGCCATTATATATCCTCCTATATAAAGTCCTTAAAAAAATAATAGCGGGGAAGCTTAAGCCTCCCCGCTATTTTGGATAGACGCTTAGGTATAAACGCTATGCAATTAATTATAATTTAGCGAAGTATTCTAAAGTACGAACCATGTTTCCTACGAAGCCAGCTTCGTTGTCATACCAAGCAACAGTTTTAACTAATTGAGATCCATCAGCTGCTTCTTGGATTTCAGTTAATGTAGAATCAAAGATTGATCCTGCATGTGTTGAAATAATATCTGAAGAAACAATTGCATCTTCATTGTATGCAAATGAATCGTTTGAAGCTTTTTTCATAGCTGCGTTGATTTCATCAACAGTAGTGTTTTTCTCTAATAATGAATAGAAGATTGTGTGTGAACCAGTGATTGTTGGAACACGTAATGCTGATCCATCTAATAATCCATTAACTTCTGGGATTACTTTACCGATTGCTTTTGCAGCACCAGTAGATGATGGGATAATGTTTTGTGCTGCTGCACGTCCATCACGGAAGCTTCCGCTTGGTGAATCTTGTAATACTTGTGATGAAGTGTAAGCATGAACTGTAACCATGTTACCAGCTTTAATTCCATATTCATTATGTAATACATTAACTACTGGAGCTAATGAGTTAGTTGTACATGATGCTGCTGAAATAATAACGTCATCAGAAGATAAGATATCTTCGTTAACACCGAATACAATTGTTTTAGTATCTGCATCTTTAGCTGGTGCAGAGATAACTACACGTTTAGCACCTGCATTGATATGTGCTTGTGATTTTTCAGCTGAAGTGTAGAATCCAGTACTTTCGATGACGATATCTACTCCAAGGTCTCCCCATGGTAAGTTATTAGCATCTTTTTCAGCAAATACTTTAATTTCTTTACCGTCAACTACTAAACTTTCACCTTGTAATTCAACATCGTGATCAAAACGTCCGTGAGCTGTATCATATTTTAATAAGTAAGCTAAGTTATCATTATCAGTTAAATCGTTAACTGCAACAACCTCTAAATCTGCGTTTGTTTCTAAAATACGACGGAATACTAAACGTCCGATACGTCCAAAACCATTAATACCAACTTTTACTGCCATTAAAAAATTCCTCCTTAAGGATTTTATTTCAAAGGGTCTCCCCATTTAAAACCATATTTGCTAAACCTTCATCACAGATTAACCATCCATGACTCGGGGCTTTTTGAAAGAACGCTTCTAAAGCTTTCGCCTTAGAAGATCCTCCCACGATTGTAAGTAACAAAGGTATATTAGATAAATCTTTAAATTTCAACCCTATCCTAGGATAACGTAAAACCGTTTCTCCATAAGAATCGAAAAATATACCAAATGCTTCTCCAACGGCGTGTCCATTCTCGATAATTTCTTGTTGTTCGTCTGTAATCTCTCTACGTTCCGCCATTACATTAGCAGTTCCTATACTTAATAACAAGCAATTTGCACTCTTACTCATATCAATGACTTCTTTAATCATTGGATCTTTGAGCAATATCTCCGAAGTTTCTTTACCTAAATTCTCAGGTATAAACAACGGAATATACTTAGAGTCTGTTTGCTGCGCCATTAAGCTCCCCACGCTATTTGATTGGATATTAATCGAACTTCCCAATCCTCCACGTGAAGGAACGAATGTAATACTTCTTCCATCTGATAATTCTGGTGTGAATGATTCTGCTACTTTAGATAAAGTAGATCCACCTGTAACTGCAACCACATTATCACCTTCAGGTAAGTGTTTGTCCAAAATTAAATGAACGACTTGACCTAAGAACTGATAAACTGATGCATCTTTATCTGCATCACCTGGTACAATCCGACAATGTTCAATATTAAGCTTTCTCTTTACAGCCTCTTCCACTTCGTAAAACTTATGTTGTTGTTGATTAAGCAAATGCTCATCAATCATCACAATAAGGTCTCTCCCTTGTTGTGTTAGTTTTACGCCACTACGGTTTACGGATACGAGTGATTGACTTTTCAGCATCTCTAATATCGTTCTTACCGTTCTTTCAGTGAAATTAGTCTGTTGTGAAATAAACTTACGACCAATTCGTTTGTTTACATCATCCAAAACACGTAATACTGCGAGCCTCTCAGCTAACAAATCACTCACTTCAGGAACAATTGACTGAATAATTGTGAATATATCGGCCATTAATTCCCTCCTAGATGGTCAAAAGGCGACCATTACATACAGAGCTACAACTCACTCAGAAAATCTAAATGAGTCTCACACCATGTCATTATCATACCATGACTTGAGTCTCCTTGCAACTGAAAAGCTCTTTATCCTGGCTAAAAAACAACCTAACGGGTCACAATATGTCCAACGAGGTCAGTTATTATTAATTTATTAGGAATAAAACCAAACAAATACGCCCGTACAATGCTATTATCGCACGAAATACCTAAGTATTGCGAGTAATATCCATTGAACGGACGTATAAATTATAGTTTATTTATTTTTATCATTTTTATTTTTTATTTAATGCTTTGCTACTTTCCATGATTCCGTCAATTAAGCCGTATTCAAGTGCTTCTTCAGCTGTTTTGAAATTATCACGATCAGTATCTTGCTCAATGACTTCAATTGGTTGACCTGTTTTGTCACTTAAGATTTTATTTAAACGCTCACGAGTTTTAAGTATATGACGAGCAGCAATTTCAATCTCTGTTGCTTGTCCTTGTGCGCCACCTAATGGTTGGTGAATCATTACCTCAGCATTTGGTAAAGCCCAGCGTTTACCTTTCTCTCCGGCTGCTAATAAAACTGAAGCCATTGATGCTGCCATACCGATAACAATTGTTTGTACATCTGCATTAATAAAGTTCATTGTATCGTACATAGCCATCCCAGCTGTTACACTCCCACCTGGTGAGTTAATATATAGGAAGATATCTTTTTCTGGATCTTGTGCGTCCAAGAATAAAAGTTGAGCAATCACTGAGTTTGCTACGTTATCATCGATTTGACCACTTAACATAATAATTCTGTCTTTTAGTAAACGTGAATAAATATCATAAGCACGTTCTCCACGTGATGTTTGTTCTATTACTGTAGGTACTAAATTCATAGTATTCCTCCTTCGCGAATTTAAAGCTGTTAAACAACTTTCTAACCAAGTATAACTCATAGGTCAATAAAGGTCAAGAATATTACTCGGTAAGATTTTTTGCATTATTTACCCCTTATATCGACGTACTAATATACAAAAATAAAGAAGCCGAGTTTTTACACTCAGCTTCTGATTAGTTCTTTATCAATCTTGATTATTCTGCAGACTCTTCAGATTCTTCTGAACTTTCTTCAGATGTTTCTTCTTCAGTTGAAGATTCTTCTGAGCTTTCTTCAGATGACTCTTCTGAACTTTCTTCTGAGCTCTCTTCAGATGTTTCTTCTGAAGCTGCTTCTTCAGTACCTTCTTCTGTAGTTTCTCCACCTTTAGTAATTCCGAATGAGTGAACGATTGATACTGTACGTTCTTCACCTTCGTGTAAGTTACCTTCGATTTGGTAGATATCTACTCTTAATTCATCTCCACTTACAGTATATGCAGCGAAGTTTTGAACTGCTGAATCACGGTTGTTTGAATGACTTGTATCGAATGCTTCTGATTCTTGTGGTTGTCCACCGAATGCGAATAAGTTGTTATAGTAATCAACGTCTTCTTGAGTCATCCAATCTAAGTTAGGTCGAACAGTGTGTACGTGTTCTACACCTTTAGAATAAATATCGTCATACTCTTTAGTACCACCAGTGTTTGGTAATACGAAGATTGTTCCTTGAGGATTTACGTAATACTCTACATCACCTTCTGTAGTCGTTTCAGCTTCATCCACAACACCGTTAGAGAAGTTCTCATCAGTTGGAACATAGTTTAATGGTTTAGTACGTGAAATTACGTGGTCATGACCTTGTAAAGCTAAATCAACATCTAACTCGTCAATTAATTCCATGAATTCTTCACGAACTAATTGAACATCTGTATCTTGTAATGAGTGATATGATTTAGAGAATAATGGTTTGTGGTAAGATAATACAACCCACTCAGCACCATTAGCACGTGCTTCTTCAACGTCATTTCTGATCCAATCAATTTGTTCTTGTCCTAAAGCTTTTCCTTCTGGATTATCTTCAGATTCTTTGTTGTCGTTAGTGTTTGCTACAACAAAGTGAACACCGTTATAATCGAATGAGTAGTATGATCCACCATCGACAGCATCGTTTTCAGCTGGAACGTTAATATGCTCATTAAATTTAGTTGTTAATTGAGGATCTCCATATGATAAGGCATACTCATCGTGGTTACCTGCTGCAACAGCGAATGGTACTTGTAAGATAGACTCTTTAGATTGCTCTAAGATGTCAACCCACTCATCTTCAACTTCAGCAACTTCAACCACGTCACCTGTATGTAATACGAAATCTGCTTCAGTTTCTTCTAATGCTGTAGCAACAGTGTCAGCACCAAATGCTGCTTCGTTATATACATGCTCATTCCAGTATGCGTTTTGAGTATCTGTATATTGTACGAATGTAAATTCTTCTCCTGCTTCACCAGCAGTTGTGAAAGTACCTACTTCACTTGTTTCTCCTGCTTCACTACCTACTTGATAGTAGTAAGTTGTGTTTGGCTCTAAGCCTTCTGCATTTGCTTTATATGAATATTCAGTCACTTCTACTAAATCCATCGATCCAACAGCTGAACCTGAAGTCCATTCTGGACCTGAAACATTCTCGTCAGTATAGTATCCGTTAACTTGTGGTTCGCCGTTATCGTCAGTGACTACTTCGCCTTCTTCATCATATTCGATGTCAGCAAAGATAAAGTAACCATTCTCATCACGTTCACCATAAGTGTTTACTACTTCTTCTGCAGTCGCTTCAAATTCTAAGGCGTCACTTAAATCTTCATTAGTAGAAACCCAAACTTTAGCATCTTCAGCTAATTCAGTTGTGTACCAGTTGAATCCCATTTGCGTACTAGGATCACCATTAAACGTAGTAATAAGACGGTTTGGCGTATTATTAGGTGCTACCTCCGCTACAGTTGGCTTTTCTTCACTTCGTTCAATATCTTGTGCTAATGTCGCTACTGGTGAGAGTAATTGAGCAGCAAGTAATGATCCAGTGATCAATTTCTTAAGACTTAAATTTTTCATTCTTTGAAATCCTCCTCATATTTTTATAAGCTATCCACAGTGCTTATAAATATAGTTTAACAAGCCATTGTAAATACAATGTAAATTCTATGTAAATGTTACGTAAACTTTACAAAGTTTCATAAATACAGTGTTTTTATACTATTCTGAATTTAAAGCAAAAAAAATAGAGCTAATCAAAAAGATTAGCTCAACAAAATTATTCAGCTGTATTAGATACAACTTCTTTTCCATCGTAGTGTCCACATGATGAACATACACGGTGGCTTAATTTTAATTCTCCACAGTTAGCACAAGTATTCATTCCTGGTACTTGTAACTTGTAGTGTGTACGACGTGCTCTTTTCTTTGCTTTTGATGTTTTACGTTTAGGTACTGCCATTCTCTACACCTCCTAGTTGATGTTTGAGGTTATTCTTCCTCATCTTCGTTATCTAATAGCGTTTTTAAGGCTGCAAAGCGAGGATCAACCGTTTCGGCTTTCTCTTCCGCTAAGTTTTGCTCGTATTCTTCTTCGGTGACGACTGTCCAATCATTACCCGACGGTAAATCTCCGTCTTCTTCTCCTGGTTTCAATACTCTTGTAGGTATATTAATCGCGATGTTATCAGTCACTGCTGCATCTAAATCAATATAATCATACTGAAGTACAATCGTAGTCTCTTCATATTCCCCGACGTTTCCATCATATTCCTCATACACATAACGTTCGCTAATTGGAATGTTTAAGTGTAATGATACTGGTTCTAATGATCTCGATGACGGCACCGTCAGTCGAGTATCGATTTGACCATGAAGAATGATATCTTCATTAGAAGGTACGAAATATCCGTTTACAATCACTGATTCCACATCTAAGATTGAAGGGTTTCGCTCCATGAGCTGTTCTTTTATATCTAAAGATTCTTCAAAATTAATCATATCATCAGGATGATCTTTTAATTGGCGGATTGTCCATTTCATCTATTATCACCTCTAAAACGACAAGATTTATTATATTGAAGTTTACAATTCTTGTCAAGATTATTTTAATATTAACACGATTCCTTTTCAATTAATAGTGAATTGGGAATCTTCCAGTGTTTTGTTGCATTATTCTATGTTTTGGATTGAGTGAAAAGACTGTATCCGCACGTAAATTTAATTGATAATTTTGTGCGTTGTCTTGAGTCAAATTACTAAATAATTTTAATCCAGTTTGGTTTCGCTTCATCTTAAGTACTTTTCTTCCTACATCTGTGTAACCTAACACTCGAATAGTCAGCTCTTCATTATTTAAATCAATGCTTTCCTGCCATTCCTTATTTGTTATATTCAACAAAATCATCATTAGCTTTCTTTGGATGGATGCTTTCGTCCATCTTTTAGATGTGAGTGCATCAATTAAAGATTCAAAATTACTAGTTTCCAAAATTTGCTGATAAATATAATGTTCAACACCATAATCAATGCCTTGATATTGAGTTAAGCGTTCAGCACTTTGACTTTGTACTTGGTACTTTAGTAAATCATAATAATCAGCAAGTTGCACGTTTGGATGACTCACTAGTTTTTGAAACATCCGCTTAGGTACAGTATCCTCGGTGACTAATTGTTGACGATTCAATTCTCTTATTTGGCTGCCACTTAAGACTTCTTGCATATTTTCATTGTGTTTAATTCTAGAAATAGCTATAACATCCATCTTAGAATTTAATTGCTTCAATGCCTTAATGTATTGAATCCCTAATAAATGATTCGGTGAGTCTGTTAAAAGTTTCGCCTTTTCAGAAGAGTTATCTATAGCTTCTAAAGCAGATTGATAACTCGCTGCATAAGAATAGCCGTCGTTGAGATAAGTTTTAACACTTCTATCGATTGCTTCTTCGTTCTCAACTAACCAATCAACATAAGAATTCAAGGCTTCGTAGGTAGCAGATTCTGTTCCAAAAACAAGCTGATCTGAACCTAATAATTCTAGTGTCTTAACCGCCCAATACGCGAAGTAATCCGCTGCTTGTAAACTTGCTAAGAGTGGTAACTCTAAGACGAGGTCAGCACCGTATTCCAATGCAATCTCAGCTCTTTGCCATTTATCAATTACAGCAAATTCTCCGCGTTGAACAACATTTCCACTCATCAATACAACGAGCGCATCTGCCGAAGTTCTTTGCTTCATTTGTTCTAATTGATATTGGTGGCCAAGATGGAAAGGATTATATTCGGCAATGACTGAAACAAGCTTCATCTTATAACACTCCCCAACTCTTACTTACTACATCTAAAGAACCAACGGTCTGCCTCTTCATCTGTTCTCTTGTCATAATATTTACTTCCGTAATCAACAAACACTTCAATCTTATCCGGTTGAAAGCCTGCTTCAATTAAAGCATCCATATACTTCTCTAATGGGAAAGTTTGCTCTTGAAGTTCAACATCGACACGTTCAAACTGCGCCCCCTCAACTTGTCTATAGACAGTCAAGTAATGCTCAACGCTAAGTGATTCAGCATCACTGGCGCTTTCCCAAATTAAAGTTGCTGACTCGTCTTGATCAAAGTATTCAAATTCAGAAAAAGCATCCGTCATTTGATAAGGCGTCCAAACATCAAACAATAACGTTCCTTGATCAGACAAAGCTCGGTACATCCCTTTAAATGCCTCTTTAACGGCCTTGTAGTCGTTAAGAAAGCATAGTGAGTCCAAGTAACAAGTGACTAAGTCAAAGTCCTTTAAATCCTTTGATAAACGCGTCATATCTCCATACTTGAATTCAACATTCGGTAAATTGATCACTTCTTGACGAGCAATCGCTAACATATCTTCATCGATATCAATTCCCGTAACTGAATCAACGAAAGGTATCATCAATTGAGTAAACCAACCTGTTCCACAGGCGATATCTAACATTTTTTTAGGCTTTCGGTCTAAACTATTTAAAGTATAGTCAACCCAATATTCATACACAGATAGATCATTGAATCGATCATATACATCTGCTATTTGGCTGAAACTCATTATTCTGAGATCCAGTCGCTAACGTCAACTAATGGTGCATCTTGCCAGATTTTTTCTAAGTTGTAATTTGCACGTTCAGAATAGTTGAATACATGAATAATAATATCATTCATATCAATTAATACCCATTTACCACCGTTTTTACCTTCAACGTTTTTCAATTCGAAATTATTCTCATCAATCACGCTAGTAATTTCATTAACGATTGCTGATAATTGACGGTCATTTTTAGCATCCATCACGACAAAGTACTCTGCTAATGGTGTCAATTGTGCGACGTCTAAGACCATGATGTCATGTGCTAAACGATCATCTGCGGCGCGTACAATTACTTCTAATTTTTCTTTTGTGTTTATAATAATTAACCCTCCTGTTTTTTTGCCCAGTGGTTATAAATAACCACACTTTCAACATATACTTTCTTATTCGTTTCAACAAGATGTTTGATTGTTTCTCTCATCTTGTAAAAGACAACTGCATCCAAATCTGTTTCGGCTAATTTTCTAGCTTCAGCCACCCCATCAAAGTTACGACCCGGTTCAATATAATCTGCCACAAAGAGTAATTTGCTCAGTAAGCTCATTTCCTTAGCACCTATCGTGTGTTGTGCAATGGCATGAATGATTTCATCGTCTAACACACTATATTTCGCACGCGCTAATTCTGCCGCAGCTAGGCCGTGCCATACTGCTTCGTTCGCAACTCTTAAGGGCTCATACGGTGCATACATTGTCGCAAGTTGATACATCTTTTCGTCTGAATAATCTTTACAATGATCATGCATTAAAGCAGAGATACTCACTTTTTCTATATCTTTGTAATCATATTGTCCTGCTAATTCTAAGGCTGTTTCTTCAACACGAAGAACATGCTTAAATCTTTTTGGTTTGAGTTCTTCTTTAAGATTATTAAGT
Organism: Ruoffia sp. FAM 20857; assembly: GCF_045528645.1. Classification (NCBI taxonomy): domain Bacteria; kingdom Bacillati; phylum Bacillota; class Bacilli; order Lactobacillales; family Aerococcaceae; genus Ruoffia; species Ruoffia sp. FAM 20857. Next base: position 43,210 of record NZ_JBGQRB010000006.1, on the reverse strand, counting down.
AGTTCTTCTCGTGTCACATTTATATAATCTTTAGTGTATAGGATTTCTGATACCAAACTCTTGCCTTCTTTCTTTAATCCATCTCATAAAGTCTGTGTTCTTGGATATAAGCTGACACTTTACTTGGAACCTGATAGCGGATTGATTGTTCTAAGTATACTCTGAGTCGTATCTCGGTTGAACTCAATTCAATCAAAGGTGAATCGACCCAAAGAATAGGATATTGACCTTGGTAAGGGAATTCACCCGGACGTCTGACTCCAACTAATTGAACTAATTGAACTAATTCATCAATTTGCTTCCAAGTTGACAAATCGTTCGCGCTATCCGAACCGATAATGAAATAAAAATCAGATTCTGGATAAGTCTCAACGAAATGTCTCATTGTATCGACAGTATAATTCACGCCACCACGATGAATTTCATAAGGTTGAACTTTGAATAGTGGATTGTTTTCAATTGCTAATTGAATCATTTGAACACGATGTTGTGAAGCAATTGTTGTCTTTCCAGGTGCATGAGGCGGTTTCGCTGTAGGCATAAACCAAACTTCATCTAATTCCAATTGGTTCCCAACTTGTTCTGCCATTAATAAATGACCGAGATGAGGTGGATTAAATGTTCCACCTAAAATACCAATCCGTTTACGCTCATCTCCCGATGAATCCGGAGTAAATTGGCTCAGAATAATCGGTTCGAGTGCTTCTTCAATTGACATAAACTCTTGCGCATTTAATGTGCCATTTGAAATACCCATTCTACACGTCCCCTTAGCTTAATCGATTTACTTGTTGACTGATTTCCTGATGTTTTTCTTTTGATGATGGACGGTATAATATCGCTGTACTTCCGATTGTTTGAATAATAACACCACCGATTTCATCCGCAATTTTGTTAGCAACGTCATCTAAATCTTCATCACTGTTTTGTAAGATGACAAATTTAATTAATTCACGCTTTTCAATTGCGTTGTCCACTTGCTCGATAAATACATCTGTTAATCCTAATTTCCCCATCTGGAAAAGAGGTTTTAAATTATGCGAGTATTTACGCAAAAATTTTGTTTGTGCTTTGTTTAATGTAATCATATTAATTCCCTTCGTTTAAATAATTGCTGTACGTTTAGATACGCTAATTTCTTTAGGTAGCCAAACTTTTATTTCTGCTTTTGCATTTACTGTTAACCAACCTAAACCTGTGATACTAATGTCTTGGGTTGGGTCGAGTGTGAATGTTTGTTCTTCCAGCTCTGGATACTCATCTACATAATCCTTGCTTGGTGGTGTTAACATCTCACCAACATGTTTCTGATACAACTCATCTGCATTCTCAGTTTTAGTCCGATGTAAGTACAGATCAGTTGAAACGTAAAAAGTCATCGCTGTCTTTTCAACTTCTGATTGAACGAGATCCACTCGCCCCACACCGGCTAAAAAGATTGTTTGTCCTTCGTTTAATTGGAAGGTTTTTGGTTTGATAGGTTTATTTGGTAACACTTTTTGGTTGTCAGAACGACTTAAATGATGTGCTAATTGAGTACGACGGATGATACCTGGTGTATCAATGATAGCATGTGCATCCGTTAATGGAATTTGAATTAAATCCAACGTTGTACCTGGATGGTTTGACGTTGTAATCACTTCTTTATCTCCACCGTAGTAACCAATCAATTGATTAATCAATGTTGATTTTCCAACGTTCGTCACCCCTACGATATAAACATTGCGATCGCTAATCACTTCTTCAATCTTCTCAGCTAAAGAATAAATCCCCGCGCGCTTTGTCCCGTAAGTTAATACGATATCTTCAGGATACAAACCATGACGGTTTACTGTTTGTCTTATCCAATCTTTTACTTTTGATTTACGCGTTACTTTAGGAAGTAAATCAAATTTGTTTGCTGCAATGATAAATGGTTGGTTCCCGATAAATCGATGTAAACCAGAGATTAAACTTCCTTCAACATCAAAGATATCTACGACTAATACAACAAAGGCATCATCATTAGCAATTTCACCCAATTTATTTAAGAATACATCATCATCAATATCTAAATCTTGTAATTGATTGTAATGTCTTAGTTTAAAACAACGTTGGCAGTAAAATTCACCTTTTTCAATTCCTTTATTTAACGCAGATTGTGGTAAGTAACCTATCTCATCTGGATTCTCTGTTTGAATGGTTGCCCCGCAACCGATACATTGAAATGTTTCTTGCTCACTCAAGCGTATTCCCCCAATCACCTGTTCGGTCTATGCCGACGATTTTAAATGCTAGCTTTTCTAACATACGATTAATTATTGTATATATATTGTCATTTGGTGCAATCGGTTTGACTAAGATACTCTTAAGATGATTACGATTCGCACCAATCACATCTGTCATAACTTGATCTCCAATAACAGCGACATTCTCCTTAGGTACTTGTAAATCCTCGATAGCAAGTACAAAATGCTTTCTGCGTGGTTTTAAAGCACTAGAAGTAAACCTTAACTCTAATGGTTCTGCTACTTTAAGTACTCGATCATAGTTGTTGTTTGATAAGAGATAAATACCAATCCCTGCGTCTTTAAATCTTGTTAACCATTCAGCCATCTCTTCAGTATGCTCCCACTGATTCCACGCAATAAGCGTATTATCTAAGTCGCATATGATTGCTTTAATATCATGTCTCAATAAATCATCTGGCTTAATTGCGTAAATTGAATTGATGGTCCAGGTTGGAGTCAATAATTTTTTCATATAGTCCCCTTTTAAATTCTTATATTGTCTTTGATATTATAACATATTATTCCAACATACTATAATAACATATTAAATCAGAGTACTGAACACTATTTGATCACATTGACAAATAAAACCTCTATCTAACAAAAAAATAATCCTAATAAATTATTACTTCATGTTATAAATCTATAACATTGAATAATTTATTGGGATTATTTGCTGAGTTTAATTAACCTAATAATTCGTAAATTTCAATTGCTACTAAATCGATATCGTCGAAACGGTAAGTTGTTCCTCGTTGACTATCTGATAATTCGAATGCTTTATCATCTGCATGATAAGTTACTTGGCATTTTTCAACACCATCTAATTCAAAACGGCGAACCTCTGGTTCACTATTATTAGCATTTACCATTGCTTCTAAGCGTTGGATAATACCTGTCAAAACTGAAGTTTTCATAGTTGATTCCTTTCGTTAACAGAATTGCTCAATATGTGAGCAGCAAAACTAAACTAGGTTAGTTTTTCAATATAGTATATGTTAACAAAATGCATTGAAATTGCAAGAAGTTACATAAACTATTTTTGATTCATTCTTATTTTTCTACATCTACTGCATAAGTTACATATTACTCCACGGTTCTTTAATCTCACTTAACATTCTATCAAAGAAATTTGATCGTGACTGATCTGTGTTTTGAATGATATTATCATAGAACGCATAAACATTCTCTGCAAAGCGTTCAGCAGAGATACTTTCTAATGATTCAGGATTAATATTCTCAATTTCACCCGCGTACTTCTTGTTTAAATATTTAACGATGGCTTCTGATAATGACCCATTCGGTGCATAGAGTTGTCCGAATTCTCCTGTTTGAATAATTAAGTTTAAGTAATCATTTTCTTTCGCCACAATTGGCAATCGATTCGCGATTGACTCTAAGTATGTTAAACCTTGGGACTCCGATTCACTCGCATTTATGTATAAATCAGCCATTTGGTAATATTGATTGACTTCATTATGTGAAATTTCACCTATGAAGTGAACATTCTCCAATTCATATCCTTTAGCAATGGTTTCTAGAGTCTCTCGGTAAGGTCCGTCTCCAACTATGACTAAATGAGCCGCTGGATACGCTTCTTGAACCGCCGGGAATGCCATAATAACCTCGTCTAAAGACTTCTCTTTCGATAAGCGCGATAATGATAGTAATACCGGTGCATCATGTGGTATATTCAATTTCTTACGGGTCATCGCACGATAATTTTCGTTGAATTCTGGTAAAAGAACGCCTGTGGGAATAATGCGCATCGGCGATTCAACACCATAGTCTTTTAACGTTGCGTAAGTTAATTCACTTGGTGTAATCACTCCGTCTGCTTGTCCACAGAATACTTTTGAAAACCAACGTACGTGCTGTCGTTTAATTAAACGCCCATCCCAAATGTAGTGAGTGTAATTTTCATACATCGTATGATAAGTATGAATCGTTGGAATTTTTAATCGACTTGCAACATATTTACCTGCTAAACCTAAGCTAAATTCTGTATGTGTATGGATTATATCTAAGTCATATTCTCTTGATATCTTTACGCATCGATCTAAACCACCAAAAGCTATTCGGCGATCTTCAAAACTCGCAAAAGGTATACTTGGTAATCTAACTACGCCATTTTCTGGTCGTGCTTCTGGATCTGTTGTTGTAAATATTATGACTTCATGGCCAACTTTTCTTAACTGATCACAAAGTATCTTGATTGAAGTCGACACTCCACTTACTTGTGGAAAATATGTGTCAGTAAACATGCCAATTCGCATCAAATACCCCTCTCGACTATAATTTCTCATACAAATTATAGTACTTTTTAAAGTGTAGACTTATTGTATCACAAGGTATTTTCAATGTGTAGATTTACATTTATAAGATGCGTTGAAGTCTTTTATAGATAAAGATTGCTAAGAGCGCTTTAAATATATCTCCTGGTATAAAAGGTATCAACCCTAGTTGTAAAACATGCATAAAGCCAGTTTCAATATCTAATACGTTTCGAAAGATAATATACATGTAACTTAAACCAATTATATATAAAATAACCGTTCCAATTAATGTGATACCAATAAGTTTCGAATTTGTTTCAGGTTTCAATCGTTGTTTGAGATAACTAATAATAAAACTCGCTGGAATAAAACCAATCACAAACCCAAAGGATGGCGATATGAATGATCCAAACCCTCCAGTTCCACCACTAAATACAGGCAGTCCGAATAGTCCAATAACTAAATAAATTAACGTCGTTAATCCCGCGTATTTCGCTGGTAATACTAAACCTATCATTAATATTGCAAATGTTTGTAATGTTAATGGGACCGGACCAAAAGGAATGGTTAGTTGTGAACATATAATTAGTAAAGCTAGCATTAAAGCCATTTGTGTCAATTGTCTTGTTTTCATTTAGTTTCCTCCCTTAGCAAACTGACTACTTGATAAATGAATTTCTTGTCCGAATAATTCTTCCATCTCACCTGAAGGCAACTCCACAATTAAGTGACCTTCTTCGTTTATTCCGCGTATGATACCATGTCTTTCCTCAGCTTTAACGGAATACGTCACAGGTTTGTTAATCCCTAATAGATGAGTCGAATAGTAAGGTAAATATTCTTTCTTATCAATCTCTTTAATATAAGTGAGGAGGCGATAGACGTAAGTTGAGAGTAATACATTTAAGTTTAGTTCTTTAGGTAACTCACTCCCATACAAGGTTCCTGCAACACCTTGTGTCATCTCATCAGCTTCATCGAAGTCACCTGCTAGATTCAGCCCTAAACCTATAACTACCGATGTAATCTGGCCACTTTCGATATCACTGATTGCTTCACATAGAATCCCGCTGACTTTTTTTCCTTCATAAAATAAATCATTAACCCATTTAATATCAATGACTTTCCCAGTGACTTCCTCAATCGCTTCTGACATCGCAGTAGCCGTTGCAATCGTGAATAATGGAATATGTTCTGGTCGTGTTTGGTTAACAGGAACGAGTAAAGATGAGTAGAGTCCTTCTTTTATAGTAGAATGAAAGCTCTTACCGTATCGACCTCTTCCTTTCGTTTGCTTTCTTGAGATCACATACTTACCTTCGTTCGGATGGTTAGCTGCATGTACTTTTGCGACATCATTCGTTGAAGTGACTTCATCATAAAGTGTGATTTTTAAGTCTGCTCCATGTTCGCCTAGTAATAAACTTATTTGTTCTGGATCAATACTTTTCGTACTTTGAATGTATTGATAACCTTTTCTTGGGATACTTTGGATCACATAACCTTGTTCCCGTAATTCTTCAATTGCTTTCCAAACAGCACTTCGTGTCACTGCAAATTCAGTGGCTAATTCTTGACCTGAATGGACTGTACTGTTTCCTTCAGATAATTTCTTTAATAATTTATTTTTTAATGTCATCTTTTACTCCTTTGGTCAACCATATATAATATATGGTTGACGTATAGTGAATAATAAAATCCTAGGCTAAGTAAATAACCTAGGATGCTATATTAAATTTATTTTATTGCTTCTTCAACTAATGCGACTACTTCTTCAGATGATGTACATTCATTAATTGCTTTTTCAGCCAATGCTTGCATATCAGTTAAGTTTAAACGTCTCACTAAACTACGTGTTTTTAATACACTTGAAGCACTCATAGAGAACTCATCTAAGCCTAAACCAAGTAATAATGGTACAGCCGTTTGATCTCCTGCCATCTCACCACACATACCTGTCCATTTACCTTCAGCGTGTGAAGCATCAATCACGTTCTTAATTAAACGTAGAATTGATGGGTTATATGGTTGGTATAAGTAAGAGACACGTTCATTCATACGGTCTGCTGCCATTGAATATTGAATTAAGTCGTTTGTTCCGATACTGAAGAAGTCAACTTCTTTGGCGAATTGATCCGCTAACATTGCTGCTGCAGGAATTTCAACCATAATACCAATTTGAATATCTTCTGAAACTTCTACACCTTCAGATAATAATTCTTCTTTAACTTCTAGTAAGAATGATTTTGCTTCACGGAATTCTTGTAAAGTGGCAATCATCGGGAACATAATACGTAACTTACCATGTACAGATGCACGTAATAAAGCACGTAATTGAGTTTTGAACATATCTTTCTTGTCTAACGAGATACGAATTGCTCGGTATCCTAAGAATGGGTTCATCTCTTCTGGCAATTCTAAGTATGGTAACTCTTTGTCTCCACCAATATCCATCGTACGAACAACAACTGCTTTACCATCCATTGCTTCTAGCACTTCACGGTATGCGTCGTATTGTTCGTCTTCAGTTGGGAAGTCAGAAGAATCCATATATAAGAACTCAGTACGGTATAAACCAATCGCTTCGGCACCATTCTCAAGAACAGCCGTCACGTCTTTAGGAGTACCAATGTTGGCAGCGAGTTCAACTGCGTGGCCATCTTTAGTTTCTGATGGCGAATCCACAAGTTTAGCCCATTCTGCTTTTTGTTCTTCAAAAGCTTGTGCTTTTTCTTCGTATTCTTTCACTTGTTCTTCTGTCGGATCAACAATAATGTGACCTTCCATTGCGTCAACGATAACTAAATCGCCATCTTTAACTTGAGATACAATTGAGTTTGTACCAACAATTGCTGGAATCTCTAAAGAACGCGCCATGATTGCCGAGTGAGAAGTACGTCCACCAATATTTGTAACGAACGCTTTCACAAACTGCTTGTTTAATTGAGCAGTATCACTTGGTGTTAAATCATGAGCAATAATAACAACTTCTTCGCTAATTGTCGCTGGGCTAGGTAATTTAACGCCTAATAATGCAGCAAGAATACGTTTTGAAACGTCTTTAACGTCTGCAGCACGTTCTTGCATATAAGCGTTATCTTCCATGGCACTAAACATTTGAATGAACATATCACTCACGTCGCCTAATGCAGCTTCAGCGTTGATTCCTTCGCTCGAAACTTTTTCTCTTACTTGCCCAGTAAATTCTGGGTCAGATAAGAACATTAAGTGAGCATCGAAGACTTGTGCTTCTTCTTCACCTAATGATTTTTCAGCAATTGAGCGAATTTGTGTGATTTCAGCTGTCGCTTGTTCAACCGCTTTATCAAAGCGAACTGCTTCTGCTTCAGCATCTTCCACTGTAGTGCGATCAAAAGTTAAATCTGGTTCTGTTAATAGATACACTGGTGCAATTGAAATACCATCACTAGCAGCAATCCCAGTAACTTCGATTTTTGTCATTATGCAGATAATCCTTCGTTTTTCATTGTCTCTGCAACAGCTTCAATGGCTTCTTTTTCGTCGTCACCTTCAGCAGTGATTACAACATCAGCACCTTGCCCAACACCTAAAGACATAACCCCCATGATAGACTTAAGGTTAACTGATTTACCTTTATACTCTAAGTTAATGTCTGAAGCAAATTTACTTGCCGTTTGCACCAATAATGTCGCGGGACGTGCGTGAATCCCAGTCTCAGCAATTACGTTAAATTCTTTCTTTTCCATTCGAAAAATCTCCTTTATAAATGAAATTTTAATATGAGTTTCAATAAATAAAACTCTTACATATATAAGAATACCATTTTTTAAGCGTTTCAACAATATAAAACTATCGTTTTATAATCTTTAATGTTTAAAGATGCCTTTAATGTATAAGTTAGCAACGATTAACTGTGTTTACAATAGTTGTTCTAACTCAATATCTGGATATTTATCTTGGAACCAACGCTCAGCAAATTGATTCTCAAATAAGAACACTGGAGCTCCAAAGCGGTCACGAACTAGTAAGTTACGACTTGAAGACATACTTGGATCCAAATCTTCCTCTTTAATCCAACGCGCAATTTTACTCCCCATTGAAGTCATATCAACTTCAGCATTATATTCATTTAATAAGCGGTATTGGAAGACTTCGAATTGAAGTTGTCCAACGGCACCGATAATATATTCTTCCGTATGATATGTTTTGTATAACTGAATCGCACCTTCTTGAACTAATTGTTCAATTCCTTTATGGAATGATTTTTGTTTCATAACATTTCTAGGGCTGACCTTCATGAACATCTCAGGCGTAAATTGTGGTAAAGGTGGGAAAGCGACAGCCTTCTTTCCTGAATACAAAGTATCTCCAATTTGCAGATTTCCAGTATCATACAGACCAATAATATCTCCAGCAACGGCTGTACTCACTTCTTCACGAGTATCTGCCATGAATTGAGTCGTATGTGCCATGCGAATTTTCTTTTGTGTACGATTTAAGGTCACATTCATTCCCGGTTCAAACTGCCCAGAAGCAATCCGAATAAAGGCAATACGATCTCGGTGTGCCGGGTTCATGTTTGCTTGAATCTTGAAGACAAAGCCTGTGAAGTCATCTTCAACTGGATCAACTTCATCGCCACTTTCAAGTTCAAACGCTTCCGGTGCTGGCGCTAACTCTACGAAAGCATCTAAGAATGTTTGAACACCAAAACCAGTTAAAGCTGATCCGAAGAAGACGGGCGTTAACTTACCGTTAGCAATCTTGTCTAAATCAAATTCGTTTCCTGCTTCATGCAATAATTGTGCATCTTCTAAAGCTTGAGAATAGATTGATGATTCTTTAAACGAATGCTCACCTTGAGCTTCTCCGTCTTCATCTAATGGAATAAAGATATCATCCTCTTCCTCATCATTCCCTCTTAATTCAACACGTTCATTATATAAATCATAAAGACCGATTAAGTTACGTCCCATACCCATCGGCCAATTCATTGGATACGCATCAATACCTAAGACTTCTTCCAATTCAGCCACTAACTCTAAAGGCTCACGACCATCACGGTCTAATTTGTTAATAAAGGTAAAGATTGGAATTCCACGGTGACTAACAACTTCGAATAATCGTTTCGTCTGTGGCTCAATCCCTTTACCAGAGTCAACGACCATGACTGCCGCATCCACGGCCATTAATGTACGATACGTATCCTCTGAGAAATCCTCATGTCCCGGCGTATCGACAATATTGACTTGAAGTCCGTCATAGTCTACTTGCATTACCGAACTGGTCACAGAGATCCCTCTTTGTTTCTCGATTTCCATCCAGTCGGATTTTGCGAATTTGTTTGATTTTTTACCCTTTGCCTTAACTGTTCCTGCTTCACGAATGGCTCCACTGTATAACAGCATCGCTTCGGTAATGGTTGTCTTACCCGCATCCGGATGGGAGATAATTGCAAACGTACGTCTTCTCTTGACTTCTTGCTCTAAATTATTTACCAAATAGTTACTTCCTTTCGTTATTGTCAGTTTCAAAAAAATGGAACAATGCAATGTGATTGAGTTCATCATTGCATTGTTCATAACATAAAAATTATCCGTTGAGTGTTCTCAACTCGATTAATTTTTTCTCGACATTACGCTCAGGACCTTGAGTCTCTTTTGAAGCTGCATCATTGGCAATCACTTCATGAATTAATTTTTCTAATTCACGTTTCTCTTCATCAGTTAATGTACTCTCAGATACTGACACTTCTTCGCTTTCTTTGCGTTTTTCGACTTTGCCGTCTGAAAATTCGCTAATCTGCATCGTATATTGATCCACTTCACTTTTGGGGAATAGTGATTCAAAATCTGTGCCATCAATAAACTCTGATACTTGATCAACCATTTCACGCATCTCATCTTTCATGAATGTTAAGCGATCTCTTAAAGCATTCCCACCATTCAATAAATCATTCCCGCGATTGATTGTTTCCTCTTTTAATTGAGCTGCTTGTTCATTCGCTTTGCTAATGATTTGCTCCGCTTGTCCAGCTGATTCTTCGATTATTTGTGAACCTTTTTGTCTAGCATCAACGATACCTTCTTTTAAGGCTGACTCTAATTCAATATAGGTTGCAAGTTGGCTTTCTAAGCTTTCAATCTTCTTTTCCAACTCGTCAATTTTACTTGTCTGTTGGCTCATCATCGAATCTACTTGACTCGTGTTATAGCCAAATAAACTTTTCGGTATATCTACCACTCATATCACTCCTCTACACTCTAACTCACTGTTATGTACTTCTTATAGTAGCAAATTTAAAGACATTTTACACGTTCTTTTTACCTATTAATTTTTATCAATCATTTCTGATTCTAAATATCTTTCAATTAACTCATATGTCGCATCTACTGATTCGTAGTGTGTACGTTCATATGCATGACTAGAATCTATTCCAGCACCGATTAAACCGTGGCGAACATCTGCCCCAGCACTCATAGCTGCGGATGCATCACTTGAATAGAATGGGTAAATATCTAATTGATATGGAATATCCTTTGCTTTACAAATATTAACGAACTGATTACGCAAGCCTAAGTGATATGGACCTGATCCGTCTTTAGCACAAATCGAGACACTATATTCATCCGTTCGTTGGTCATCTCCCATAGCTCCCATATCTACCGCAAGATATTCTTTAACTTCAGAAGCAATATTAGAATTTCCACCGTAACCAATCTCTTCGTTGGTTGAGATATAGAAGTGCGTCGTATGTGCTAACTCAATCTGATTACGGTGAATACTCTCAACCAATTCAATTAATAAAGCGACACTGACTTTATCATCTAAATGACGAGATTTAATAAAGCCTTCGTCCGTAATTGTAGCTCTTGGGTCAAATGAGATAAAATCCCCCACTTGAATACCAAGTTTTTCAACATCTTCTTGGCTCTTCACTTTATAATCTAAGCGAATTTCCATATTATCTTGATTCCGTTCGGCTGTACGCGCGTCCTTATAGACGTGAACACTCGTTTGGTGCATGAGGATTGTTCCGTTATATTTTTTATCTTCTAAACTAGAATGAACGGTACAGTACTCTCCTTCAATCGCGTTAAAAGTAAAGCCACCAATCAAATCCAGTTTTAAGCGTCCATTCGGTTTAATCGCGCGAACCATTCCACCTAAAGTATCCACATGAGCTGTCACAAAGCGGTGACTTTCTTTATTCTTACCATCGATACTTACAAGTAACCCGCCCTTGGGCGTCACTTCATAACTGACACCCATCTCATCAAACAAACCACAAATATATTGGATAATATCTGCTGTATAGCCCGTTGGTGATGGAATTGTCGTTAAGTTTTTTACATTTTCTAATCGTATTTTTGATACTTCTTTTATTTCTGTCATAAAAACATCCTTTGCTCATTGTATTTATATTCTCTATTATAGTAAAATAACGTCAATAATGTCACTGAAATTAATTATACATGAAATCGTGGAGGGTTTTAAATGAAATTTACTTGGGTATTAGATGGAGACACTTCGATTCTAAAGGATGCATTCGATATTCGTAAGAAAGTCTTTATTTACGAACAAAATGTTGATCCGGGAATTGAATTAGATGGTTTGGATCAACAACTAATTCACCTTATCGGATATATTGACAATCGTCCCGTCGCAACCGCACGCATCAATCTTAATGATACTAAAACTAAAGCTAAAATCCAACGTGTGGCTGTCATCAAAGAACATAGAGGGCAGGGCTTAGGTTTTGAATTAATGGAGGAAATTGAAAGATGGGCTAAAAAAAACAACCCTCCCATCGAAGTACTCAGCTTATCTGCTCAAGATTCAGCCATCCCCTTCTATGAGAAACTAAATTACAGAATCACTAATGAAAAAGGCTATTTGGATGCCAACATCCCTCATCATGACATGGAAAAACAACTCAATTAAAAAACGACCCTTTGACTGTTTTAAAATAGTCAAAGGGTCGTTCGTTATGTATTGCTTTAAATAATAGCTGATAAGAATAATTGAGCAATACTAAAGTAGATAAATACTGATGTTAAGTCACTCAGCGTTGAGATAAATGGTCCACTCGCAACTGCAGGGTCAAAACCAAGTCTGTCCATAATCTTCGGTATAAATGAACCTGCAAGATTTGCTACAATAATTGCAGCCATCATCGCTATTCCAATCACTGCACCTAGAACAAGATTTTGTTGCCAGACTAAGACGATTAACATCACTGTAATTCCGACAATGAGTCCAGTAATCGCGCCAGTAATTAATTCAAACATTAATGAAGTAAAGAAGTTCTCGTCATCGTATTTATTTGTCAATTTCCTTACAGCTACGGCCAATGACTGTGTCCCAGCATTTCCGGCTGTACCAGTAATTAAAGTAACAAAAGCAGATAAGACACTTGCTTCAGAAATTAGCGCATCATACTGACTAATTAAAGTCGCTGTTCCCATTCCTAAGAATAGTAAAGTGACCAACCAAGGAAGACGACTTCTTGCCGCTGATAGTGGCGTGTCATGACTCTCCCTAACGTCAACCGCCGCTAAACCAGAGTAGTCACTATCTGCCTCATCTTGTATAACATCTAAGACATCATCAACCGTAATGACACCGAGTAATTCACGGTCAAAACCAACAACAGGAAGCGCTAATAGGTCATAATCTTGAACCATCTTGGCTACTTCTTCTTGGTTATCATTTACTTGAACCGAAATCACACGCGTATTCATCACGTCATGAATCAGCTTATCTTCATCATTAATAATTAAATCCTTTAATGAGATTACACCAACGAGACGATTATTTTCATCTACAACATATACATAGTAAATTGTCTCAGCTTTAATCGCTTGCTCTCTCAGTCTGTGATAAGCGGCACCTAGAGTTAAGCCTTCTTGAACAGAGATAAATTCAGTCGTCATAATCGCCCCGGCTGTCTCGTCTAAATAATTAATCAGCGAGCTGATTTCACGAGCACTTTCTGCAGGCATTAGGTTCATATAGAGATTAATACGTTCACGGTTTTTTAAGTTATTCAACACATCAACCGCATTATCGGCATACATCTCGCCTAGAACTGACGCAGCATAAGGTGGAGACATCTCTTCAAAGTAGATATCAATCGTCTCGTCTTGCGATTCGAGCATGTCGAAGACATCTGCTAATTCTGAAGGAGATAAATATTGATAAATCTTTTCACGATCCTCTTTTTCCAAATTCGCAAATATCATACTTTGCTCATAATTATGTAAGGCTAGATACTCGGTTCTAAATCGAGTCATTCGGTTTTCGTTCAATAATTTTTTAAACGTTTCGATACTCTCTTCAAGAGATCTTTCAAATATTTCCATTTTCTATCTCCTCTTTTCTGATATTTAACCACGTGTGCATATCTTCTGGTATGGCTTGTTTGATGTGGATGTCTTCTCCTGTAAATGGATGAACAAACTGTAACTCACCACAATGCAAGGCTTGTCTTGATATCACTGAATCTTTTACTCCGCCATATAAATCATCGCCAACTAAAGGCCCACCCTTGTGGGCTAAGTGAACTCTGATTTGATGTGTACGTCCTGTGTGAAGCTGCATTCTTAGTAAACTTGCCTCTTCTACTTGTTCTTTTAACCAATACTCAGTTAAAGCAGCTTGCCCTGCTGGATCCACAATTCGACTGATAATTGATTCTGGATTACGGCCAATCGGTGCATCGATATAACCATGTTTATCCCAATCCACTTTATGTGACAAACCATAATAGATTTTAGTTAAACCTTTGCTTTGGATCATCCGGTCCATGTATGCATGGGCAAGACGGTGTTTAGCAATCAACATCAACCCGGTCGTATCGCGGTCTAAACGAGTGACGATATGAATCACTTGGTCTTTATATTCTTCTCTTACATAATAACCTTTAATACGATTTGCCATCGAGCTATCTGGATTTTGCTTTGAAGGAATGGAAACCGAAGCACTCGGTTTGTTCACAATCAAGAAATCACGGTCTTCGTAAACGACATCAATCGGGATATCTGACGGTGCTACCGTTTCATGTCCGTGTTCATCCGGTGCAATGAGTGTTAATACATCACCTTGGTTTAAAGTTGCTCTCACGGTCACTTCTTCTTGATTCAGTAAGATCTGCCCACCGTTGTGCTTCACCGCTTTTACAAAATTTCTTGGTATCCCTTCAAAGTGTAAAAAGTGTTTAATCGTTTGTTCTAAAGTATCTTGATACTCCCATGTTAAAATCACATTATCTTCCTAACTTGTTAAAATTTTCTATTGGTATTCTTCAGTATAGAGCGTGAAGAATTGTTCAATTTGTTCCATTGATGACTCATGACTGATTCGCTCTTTTGCTTCGCCATCTTCCATCACAAAGACATACGGAACAGTCTCGACACCAAATGTTTGCATGGCTCCTTGGAAGGTCGCATCGTGTTCGTGTAATCGAGTATTATAGTAATAGATTGGAACGTTTAATTCACTAGCAATTTGGTTAATCTTAGGTGATAAAGCTTTACACCAAGGGCATTCATCAAAGCCAATATATAATAACTTCGCTTGGTCACTCGTCTCTTGCAGAAACTCAATATAATCTGCTTCTGTTTGAACCGCTTCAATCTGTGAATAATCCACTGGAGATTGCGTTCCTTCGGCAAATGTCCCTATCTTATCTAGAGAATCATAGATCATGCCTTTTGCGTCCTCATTCATTGTTAACAACGACGTATCTCCTGGAATAGTAACGGGTGCGTTGATTCGCTCAACTCCGGCGAGTGCGGTATGTTCAAACTCATCGCTCTGGCTACTACAAGCCACTACCAAACCAACCGTCATGACTAGACCTATAACTTTCAAAATCCGCTGCATTTATAACATTCTCCTTTAAAGTGATTGTTTTCTCCCAATAAACGCATTTTCAACCCGATCCCAAAAGTGGGTATGTTTGAAGCTTGCGAAATGGATCCGTTGTTTAGCAACCTGACAAGTCACTTTGGATACTTCATAATTCAACCAACTTTGATTATCCACGGAAAGAATCGCAGATTGCGTATTCTCTGGTTTCAAAGTAAACCATTCATCTGAAGGAATAATAATTGGAGAACTTAAGGTACGATACACTCGATTATTTATTGAAGCCATCTCAGTCATTTGAATCGCATCTAGGCGCGGATGGATGACTGCTCCCCCTAATGATTTATTCAAGCCTGTTGATCCGGTTGGTGTTGAAATACTAATGCCATCTCCTCGGAAAGTCTCGAAGAAGTGGTCTTTAATATAGACGTCACTCACCATGGTTCCCATCGTTGAACGGATGGAGAATTCATTTAAGGCTAACATCTTCTTGCAACGCCCATCTTCTAAATAAATTTCGACATTGAGTAAAGGATAAGACACCGATTGATCGGATGCATTTAATAATCCATCCACAACCGCATCCACTTCATTGCTAAGCCAATCCGTATAGAAGCCTAGATGGCCAGTATGAATTCCGACGAATCTCGAATGTTCAATATATTGTTCGAAATGATGAAAGGCAGATAAGAAGGTTCCGTCTCCTCCAATTGATATAATAAAGTCTGGTTGTTCACGTTCATCCACAATTTCAATCTGGTGTTTATTTAATTTGTTTGTGAGCTCTGTTTTAATAGATTGAGATTGAGGTTTTGTATTTGAATAAATTAGTACCGTTGGTTTCATTGATTTACCTCATAATTCCCTTTATTTATTGCTGTATCGGGGTCCTCATATCTTTGTTCGAAGAATTGTGTCGCTTCGCGAATCTCTTCTCGAATCTCTGACATTTCTTGATCCAGCATAAATGCTGCTTCTGAAGCTCTTTCCAGTCGTTCAAGAATGTGCTTTGGATACTCTCCTTGATACTTATAGTTCAGCGAATGCTCGATTGTCGCCCAGAAATTCATTGCTAATGTTCTTATTTGAACCTCTACAATGACGGTATCCACATTCTTTGCGCGTTGTACAGGATATTCAATCACCATGTGATATGATCGGTAGCCACTGGGCTTATGGTGGTGAATGTAGTCACGAATCAATAATACTTTGAAATCCGTCCGCTCTTTTATTAATTCGGCTACTTCATAGATATCCTCAACAAATTGACACATGATACGGATTCCAGCAATATCTTGAACACCAATTAACATATCTTCAGGTTCGATTTCTCGCATTTCCATCTTCTCGAGAATACTCTCGCGTGTCTTCACACGTCCTGTAACGAACTCTATCGGCGTATGGCGGTGTAAAGTTCGGTATTCTTTTCGAATATTCTTTAGTTTCAGCTTTAATTCTTCTACAGCTTGTTCATAAGGAGCTAAGAATAAGTCCCAATTCTCGATAAAATTATCTTCTATCAATTTAGTCACCGACTTTCTTATTTTTGTATAAGTATATTTATTTGCTTATAGTAATGAATTATTATAGGATAAATGACGGACTGTAATGGACATACAGTTTTTTTATTTTTTGTATATATTACATTGTACATAATTTAGCTAAGAAAGGATATATACATGGTATCTTCAATTGAAAGAGAATTAAAAACACTACTAAGTAAAGCCGAGTATGAAAAGCTTTATACTTATTTTAATTTACAAAATCAACCAAAAATCATTCAATCCAATTACTATTATGATACAGCAGATGAAATTTTCAAGCAAAATAATTCAGCGATGAGATTAAGAGTATTTGATAATGGTTCGAGTGAATGGACAATTAAAGAGAGAGTGTCTGAACTTGAATCGATTGAACTTACTCAATTCAATCGAGAGAAAGTGATAGACGTGCCACAAGCATTGAATGAGGACATTATTTATTCAGCGGATATCCAAGAGTTTATTGCTTCAAGAAATATCGCCTGGACTGATATTAAAAGAACAATGAGTCTCATTACAGAACGTTATAATATCGACGTTCCTTATGGATTATATGCGTTAGACTATACTCAATATCCGCAAGCTGAAGATTACGAATTGGAACTTGAATCTCAAGATATTGAAGTTGCTTTAGAACAATTTAATTCACTGTTAGCGAGTGTTGATATATCTTACAAACAAGCAGAAACTAAGTTATCACGCGCACATCGATACTCTACAAATGAATAAATGAACAAGCCTATCATTCGCTAATAGTTTACTTTATTGTTAATATTAACTATACCAAATATAAGAAAGGAGGAGGAATTTCTAAATGAGTCAATATCAAATCGAATATAGACACAATGGCGTTCCAAGTGTATTTGAATTATTTTTATTCGTTAATCCATTAGGGAAAAATTGTTACACTTGTCAACATGAAGTTTTAAAGTTAATTGATTTAGTAACGTCAAACATAGATTTGCACATCCTACCTTTTCATAATCAACGTTTAGTTGAAGACTATATGCAACAACTTGGTATCAAAAAAACAAACTTGCAGGAGAGAAATTACATCTTTCAATCGGTATACCGGGCATCTCTCGCATATAAAGCAGCCTGTTTGCAAGGGAAACGATTAGGTCGTTATTTCTTAATGCGCCTTCAGGAGACAATCAATGGCGATATTTCTAAATTTAGTGAAGAATTCGCAATTGATCTTGCCAAAGACGTTGGACTAGATGTCGAAATATTTCAACAAGATATGCGGTCGGATTTTGTTAAACAATTGTTCTTAAAAGACCAAAAGACTGCCATCGATATGTCAGTTGAATCTACCCCTTCTATAGTTATTTATGAATACGTCACAGGCGAAGCAAGGTTATTGGAAGGCTATCCAATAACTTTAGAAACAATCTTAGATGAGATTGATGCTTTAATATGTGATGGCACTAATCATGAAGAATCAGGTGCGAATGTGGCAACATTACGACTTCTATAAAACTTAATTTAACAGGGGCTGACGTATCGCCCCTCTTTTTTATGCGCATAACAAGAGGCTCAACAACTGTGGTCAAAAATCACCATGCTTGCTGAGCCTTTTTGTTTGAGTGGGTGTGTGTTATTCCTCCACCAATTCACTTTCAAAATACTTTCCTAACTTAATTTGGTCTTTGTAACGCAGTCGCTCTAGCACGACTTGCTCGTACTGTAGCTTTTCCTCCCTCGGCTTTTTTCGTATCTTTCTTAGCACATAAACTACCAAACATCATTCCAACAAGTGTATGGACGATCGTTCCAGCTGCACCCGCTAAGGCTGCTTCTGGTGAAAAATGCGTTAAACCTAAACTTGCGGATAGTCCTGTATTTTGTGCCGCAACTTCAATCGCACACGTACGTTTTGTTATCGCAGAAGCATTGAATAACCCATAGATAAAGTAAACAATTGCATAAGCTAATAAATGATGAACTAATACTGCTAGGACAACCGTTAGCCCACCGGTTAGTAAATTCTCACGGTTCACTGATACTGTTCCAGCGAGAACTAACAGTACCGCCATCGATGAGAATGATGGCATCGCTGTCTTGATCTTTTCTGACTTGTCCCCTAAGAGATGAGACACAACTAATCCTAAGACAATTGGCACTAAGACGATTTGTGTGATGGATAAGAACATTGGCCAAAAAGCAATTTCAATAAATGCTCCGCCATAAGTCGCGATCAGAAGTGGTGTAACGAATGGGGATAATAATGTAGACACCGTTGTAGCACTCACTGAAAGTGGCACATTCCCATTAGCTAAGAGAGCCATAATGTTCGATGCGGTCCCTCCAGGAACTGATCCAACTATGATTAAACCTAAAGCAACATCACCTGATAGACCGAATAATTTCGCAATTGCAAAAGCGCTCAGTGGCATAAATAAGTATTGGATGGCAGAAACCATAATCACGCTCGTTGGGTTTTTAAGAACATGAGAAAAGTCAGATGCTTTCAATGTCAAGCCCATGGTGAACATAATGATTTGAAGTAATACACTTACATAACCACTTAAAGGTGTGAAAAAACTTGGGAACATTAAGGCTAATAAAGCCGTTAATACTACGAACATTGACAGGTTACTTGTAAAAGCGCTATTAAACTTTTTAAATAAATTCATGGATGAATCCTCCTATTATTTTCTGTGTAATTTGATAAATATGCACGTCGCTTTCAATGTCACTCATCGTTTTACCACTCCTTTGAATAATAAAAACCCCCACTCTAGATTACTAGAATGGGGGTTTGTTATCTGTTCCCATTCATTCAAGACGAATAGGACTTTTTAAACTGATTATAAAATCAATTTAACAAGCCCGGTCTTTGAATGACAATAATAATATTGTTGAAATGGGTAAACATAAGATAACCTCTTTTATCATTTATTTTTAATGTGATTATAATATAACTCACTTAGATTCTAATTGCAAGGAATTTAATACTTTAAATTGAAATTAAATCATTAAGTCATTCTTTTCAAAATCTACACGGCGGCGAGTGGCTTCAATAAAGGTTTCTTCTAATTCACGTTTATTATCCGTTAAGAGCGATTCTTTAATTTTTGTCATTTCTGCTTCAAATTCGCTAATAACTTGAACAAGCACATCCTTATTATTTAACATCAATTCTGACCACAGATTCTCATTTAGTTTCGCAATTCGAGTTAAATCTCGGTAACTGTCACCGATGAATTGCACCGTATTACGTTCAGGTTGATCACTATTAATTAGGGCCGCTGCAATACAATGGCATAATTGGCTCGTATAAGCGATTAATTCATCATGAACAAGGGGCGTTACTTGGGTTAATCTTTGGAAGCCAATTTTCTTAAGAAGGGCTTTAAATATATCCATATTCTCTGACTTATTCGAAGCGAGTGGCGTTAATATATAATTCGCTCCTATAAAGGCCGTATGGTCAGAGTATTCAAAGCCTTGTGATTCTCGCCCTGCCATCGGGTGTCCAAAGATAAAGTCGACTTGTTTAGGTAGAATTGGCACGATACTGTCAATCACATATTGTTTAATCCCTGTCGTTTCTGTCAGGATGGCACCCTCTTTGAAAGCGTCTGAGTTATGTAGAATAAACTCTTTAATATTCTCAGGGTATAGGGCAATAATGACGATATCAGCACGTTGTAGAATCGTTTCATTCTCAACTTCACCTTCCGCAATCACACCGGCTTTCAGGGCTTTGTCGAGTGTCGCTTGGTTTCTATCAATTCCCATCACATAATAATTCGAACTATCCGAAGCCTTAAATGCTTTCGCAAAGGAACCTCCGATGACACCTAAACCAACAATTGCAATCTTTTTCATTTTTATCCCCTTCCTAAACGTCTAAATAAATACTTTTTGACACTTGATCATATTGCCCCATGATTTGAAGGTATTCTGATACTTGATATAAAGTCTGAATCAATATGTTCACGGGTGAACTCATCTCTTTAATCGACACTTCTATAAAGAATCCATAAGTAAATGGCTGATTCTCAATCGGTCTGGCGCTTAAGTTTTGTAAGTTGCAATTGAAAATATCAAATACTTGAAGCAACTTAGATAAAGCACCCGATTCGTGACGAGTCTCAACATATAGACTTAAGCAAGTCCCGGTATATTCTCTTTCTTGAATCTTTTCAATCACATAGAAACGGGTCGTGTTTGTTGATTCGTCTTGCACATTCTCCATTAATGGAACTAATTGATGTAACTCCCCTGCTCGAGGACTCGCAATTGCAGCAATATCTCGTCGATTTAATGTTTGAATATATGACGCAGCTTTGGCAGTGTCTTCATATACCTTGCTTTCAATCAGTGGATACGAATTAAAGAACACCTGACATTGCGACAAGGCTTCAGGATGTGAATATACCATCTGAATGTCTTCTAAGCGACTTCCTTCCACTCCCCATAAAGTATGTCGAACAGGTTGGTAAGCCTCTGCAATCGCCATGACAGGCTTATAACGCAGTAAATCTGTGACACGAGCAATGATGCCGGTCGTTGAGTTCTCAACTGGAACGACAATTAAATCCAACTTGTCATCTAATAAATCATTCACGACCGCTTTAAAATCTCCATAAGGTACTGGTACTATCTCTGTCGTTGTATCATCCAATGTCTTTATATAATCTTGTAACGTTGCCTCACTATAAGAACCGGCAACACCTTGATATCCTATACGCATCCAAATTCCCCCAAAAATAAAAACCCACAGTCACTCAGATTGCTCTGATGAGTGACTGTGGGTTTATTGTATTCAATGTCACTTTCCATTATCTATTGCTAATATTGTAATCGAAATTAGCATTAAATGAAAGGTTGCATTCAATCTTTATATATTAAGTATTAAATTGGCTTTGATATAAGTCATAGTAGAAGCCTTTTTGTTCTAATAATTGCTCATGGTTACCATGTTCAATGATTTGACCATCTTTCATCACTAAGATACGATCGGCATCTTGGATGGTTGAAAGGCGGTGGGCAATAACGAAACTCGTACGCCCTTCCATCAAGCGTTCCATCGCTTTTTGAATCAACTGCTCTAGTCGAGTATCCACCGAACTTGTCGCCTCGTCTAGAATCAAGATTTTAGGATCAGATAATAAAGCACGTGCAATCGTTAGTAATTGTTTTTGACCGAGAGAAATGTTACTCGACTCTTGGTTCATACGATTCTCATAACCACCTGGTAACGTACGGATAAAATGATCCACGTTAGCCGCTTTGGCAGCTTCAACAATTTGCTCGTCTGTCGCATCTAAATTACCGAAACGTAAATTTTCTTTAATCGTTCCTTCGAACAACCAAGCATCTTGTAATACCATCCCGAATTGCTCGCGATATTTTTGTCTTGAAACGGCTCGGTTGTCTACGCCGTCCAATCTAATCGACCCTTTATCCACATCATAAAAGCGCATCAGTAAGTTAATCATCGTTGTCTTACCTGCACCTGTTGGACCAACAATCGCAATCGTTTCACCCGGTTTAACCTTTACAGAGAAATCTCTAATTAATGGTTTTGTTGGAGTGTATTGGAAAGAAACATCATCGAAAGTCACTTGCCCTGTCACAGGTGAAGGTATTTCTTCCGTTACTTCGTTCAATTCTTCTTCTTGGTCTAATACTTCCCAAATACGTTGCGTTGCAGCAACAGCCGCTTGTAATAACCCAGTAATTTGAGTCACCATTTGAATCGGTTGGTTAATTTGCCATACATATTGAGTAAAGGCCTGTAAGTTACCAACCGTTAAGCGTCCTGCCATCGTGAACATACCACCGACCACCGCAACAACTAAGTAAGCTAAGTGAGATACGACGGATACTAAGGGCATCATTAAACTTGATAAAAAGCTTGCTTTAAAGCCGACATCTGCTAACTCTCCCGTAATCGTACGGAACTCCTCTACAGAACTATCTTCACGCCCATATAAACGAATAATATTAAACCCAGTAAAGTTCTCTTGAACGAAACCGTTCATTCTACCTAAGACATCCGCTTGTTTCTTGAAGTGTTGTTGAGAAATCTTCACTACACTTTGAGCAACAAAGTAAGATATCGGCATACTAATAAAGACAATGAGCGCTAATTGCCAATTCAAAGTCAGCATCATGATCGTGACAAAGATAATCGAAAAGAATGCTGTTGTCACTTGAATTATTCCTTGTTGCAGTGAGTTGGAAACTGTCTCAACGTCACTAGTAATACGTCCTAAGATATCTCCAAATTGGTTACGGTCAAAATAAGCCACGGGGAGACGGTGAATCTTACGGATGATATCATCACGTAAATCACGGGTCATGTTCTGAACCGCAATTGTAATGTAGACGTTCGATCCATAATTTGTCCCTTGAACAATAAATCCACGAATGACATAAACAATTAGAATGGTAATAATGTATTCATAATTGATTGCCGCTCCTTCAGCTCCACGGGCGATATCCACGACGTTTTGAGTAATTTCCGTAATAGCTAATCCTAATACGAACGGCTCAACCACTGTCATTAAAACGTTAATGATTAAGAGTACGAGGGCTAGGATTAGTTGTTTATTATATGTTTTTAAGTATTTCCATAAGTTTCCAAATGTTTTTATTTCTTTCATCTAGCTCACTCCTTTACTCTTCTATAGTTGGATTTTTCATTTGTGAATTTGCAATATCACGGTAAATCTCATTCTCAACCATTAATTCTTCATGCGTTCCGCGTCCGACAATCTCACCTTCGTTTAAAACGATGATTTGATCAGCATTCATAATTGAGCTCACACGTTGAGCAACGACTAATACCGTTGAATTTGTTGTCACTTCTTTCAAGCGACGACGTAATTCCGCATCGGTCTTATAATCCAGTGCAGAAAAACTATCATCAAAGATATATACATCGGGCTGTTTCACAACTGCACGCGCAATCGATAGTCGTTGCTTTTGTCCACCAGATAAGTTTGTTCCACCTTCAGCTAAGAATGAGTGGTAACGTTCTTGAGTCTTATGGATAAAGTCACTTGCTTGCGCCACATCACTGGCACGTTCTAATTCGTTTTCCGTTGCATTGTATTTCCCGTAACGTAAGTTTTCTCCAATCGTTCCAGTGAATAACAATGCTTTCTGAGGAATGAAACCAATCTTTTGACGTAAAGCTTTTAAGTTATAATCACGTACATCCACACCATCGATTATGATACGTCCTAAAGTAACATCGAAGAAACGCGGAATAAGTTGAACTAAAGTCGACTTACCACTTCCGGTACTTCCGATAAAGGCAACCATTTCTCCAGGTTTCGCTTCAAAACTAATATTATGAAGGACTGGATTCTCAGTTTCTCCTGGATAAGCGAATGTCACATTATCAAAAGTTACGTAACCATGTGTTTCAGTTTGGGTTATACCATCTTCATTCACAGAGATCGAAATCTCGGTATTCATTATTTCCTGTAAACGATTCGAAGAAACATTCATTCTTGGATACATAATGAATAATTGTGAGAACATCATCACTGAAAATAAAGCGTGAAAGGCATATTCCACAAAAGCAACCAAGTTACCTACTTGTAATTCTCCAACTGCTAAAGGTTGTAGCGATAGTCCCATAATAAGAACAATCATCCAAACGAGGATATGCATGAAGATTGGGTTTGCTGCTGCCATTAATTTGAATAAACGCGTGGCGATATTTGAATAATGACGACTTTCTTTATTGAAACGATTTTCTTGATACTCCTCACGAGCAAAAGAACGAATCACACGTAGTCCTGTTAAATTCTCTCTCGCATATTGGTTAATTGTATCTAGAGACGTTTGTTGAGCTTCAGATAACGGTCTAGATTTCTTAGCAATGACATAAATCGCAACTAACAGAAACGGCATTGACGCAGCTACAATCCAAGCCAATGACGGACTGGTTATAATGATCATCACAATACTTCCGAAGAACATTAACGGTGTATTCACACCTAAACGCAGTGACATCTCAGCGAACTGCATTAACACGAATGCATCGTTTGTTACACGCGTTACTAAAGATGGAACACCAATCTTTTCAAATTCTTCATGTGAGAACTTTTGCGTATAATCGAAGATGTCATTACGCATATCTCGGATCATGATATTGGTTAATTTACTTGAGGCATAGGATAATAGAATACGTCCAAGTGCACCCAATATAATAATCCCTAACATCACCATGGCTAGAGTAAATAATAAACTTTGATCCCCTGGAATAATTGCTTGGTCAATCATAATTGATAGCACTGTAGGTAAGCCTAAGTTTACTAATACAAAAAAAAGGCTTCCGAACACATCTAATGCAAGCAGTCCGGGATAATTCTTAATATAACGCCAAATATAATTCATATGATTCCTCCTTTGTCTAAGTTCTATCTTAAACATCCGTATTTATTATGGCAACAAATACAGATGTAATATTTCATTTTTTTTGGTATTTTTAACAATAAAAAAGGAGTCTCATTACTGAGACTCAAATCTTAGATTAAGCTAAAGCTGCTTTTGCTTGCTCTACTAAAGCTGAGAAAGCTGCTTCATCGTTAACTGCTAAGTCAGCTAACATTTTACGGTTCATTTCGATACCTGCTTTTTTTAGACCATTCATTAATACACTATAGCTCATTCCGTTCATACGAGCTGCTGCGTTAATACGCGTAATCCATAAACGACGGAAGTTGCGTTTTTTCTGACGACGGTCACGGTAAGCGTAAGTATGAGATTTCATGACTTGTTGTTTAGCCATCTTGAATGAAATACTTTTTGCTCCGTAATAACCTTTTGCTAATTTAATTGTACGTTTACGACGTTGACGAGTAACGTATCCACCTTTAACACGTGCCATTGTGAATTCCTCCTTTTAGTTCGTTGATATTATAGTTGTGAAATTTGTTGTTTGATGCGTTTGAAATCTGAACTAGATACTAACGCTGCTTTACGTAATTGACGACGTTGTTTCTTAGTTTTACCGTGGAAACGGTGAGAAGTAAAGGCTCTAGAGCGTTTTAATTTCCCTGAACCTGTCTTTTTAACACGCTTTGCTAATCCACGATGTGTTTTTTGTTTTGGCATGATAAATCCTCCTATGTTTTAAATAATAATGTTCTATTCTTCGCTACTTATTGGAGCAAGAATTGCGAACATACTACGCCCATCCATCTTAGGTTTTGTTTCAACAGTTGACACTGCATTCGCGTCATCAAGGAAATCCATGATAACGTCGCGTCCTAAGTCTTTATGTGTAATTGCACGGCCGCGGAAACGAATTGAAACTTTAACTTTGTCTCCTTTTTCAAGGAATTTAATTGCTTGACGTAATTTTGTTTGGTAGTCATGGTCTTCAATCCCTGGGCTTAAACGAATTTCTTTTAAGCTGACAGTTTTTTGATTCTTACGTTGCTCTTTCTCTTTCTTCTGTTGCTCATAACGATATTTACCGTAATCCATGATTCGAGCGACAGGGGGTTTTGCGTTAGGAGACACAAGCACTAAATCTAATTCAAACGACTCGGCAATAGTAAGAGCATCCTGAAGAGACTTAACGCCAATCTGTTCGCCTTGATCTCCAATAACACGTACCTCACGTGCACGAATGCCATCATTGATAGGTAATTCTTTTATGATCTCCACCTCCATGTATTTTGAGAAACAAGTAACAATAAAAAAAGCAAGTTTATAAAATAAATATAAACTCGCCGTTAAATATAGACACACCACTCCTAGTGGCAGACTATGTATTTGCCAAATTCACTTTGGCGAGAAACGGCTCGTTTCTACTTGTTTTCTCAACTAACACATAGTACCACATAGATTATCGAAGTGCAATGTTTTTTTAAATTTATTTTGTTTTTTCTGTTAATTGTTGTATTGGCAAGACAACTGCTAGGAAAATGTACCCCGTTTGTGTCCAAAGGATTGATACATCCATTATTCCATGGACGATCACAGTCACGAGCATCGTTGAAATTAAAGCAAATTCCTTACGGTACTCCATCTGCTTCGCTAATCTGACTATAGACTTTAAGTAATCTTTCATCATAAAGCCTAAGATAATGACCCCAATCACACCGTAATCAGCTAAGGTATTAATCCCTAACTGATGTGCATGCATATCTGCTTTGTCAGTATATAAGTAATATAAATTCATATAACTCATGGCCCCACGACCAAACAGCGGATTACTCATAAAAATCTGCCAACCAACATCCCATAGCGCAAACCGATCCTGAAAGGCGTAAGCAATCGAGCTAAACCTAGGGATTAAGTCTGGATTAACGAATAAAGCAATCCCTCCAACTGCTGCCAGTCCCAACATATACCATACATATGACCGCTTCGTCCAAAAGACAAACCAAACAATCGCCACCGCGACTGTAGGGAGCACCATCCGCGAAGCCGTTAGTAAGATACTCATGATATTCAGGACAAATGAAAAATAATAGTAGGCTTTAAATCTCTTAGCATAATCACTCTTTAATAGTAGATACATACCAATATTAATCGCAAAGATACAGTATAAGCCGTAATAATTCGGATTAAAGAAGGTCGACTCTGCCCTCGTCTGAACATTCGCATATTGGAATACATAGAGTAAAGTGTAACCTTCACGGAATACATAAGAGACATAGACAAGGAGTGCATAGATAGCGACAGGAATACTTCCCAGTACGAATATATTCAACGTCTTCAAGTATCTTTCTACTGTGATCCACTTCAAGTAACTACTAAAGTAAATCACAAATAAGAAAAAGACTAAGGTGATTAAAACACCGATGTAGTTTCGATTAATTAATGAAACGATTAGAACATAAAGTATAAATATGCTCAACCATTTGTTTTTAATAAACGTTCGCATTGTTAAGCTACGTTTCTGCCATATTAAGTAGGTAATCGCAAGCAATAGTACAACAGCGTGAAGATAAATAGGTAGTAATATGGCAATAGAAACAATATAAAACAAATTAGGCCGAATATATTTTTTCCAAGCCGATTTCATTTCTCATCCCCCTCAATGTGATTATTTACATTATAGTCTACTTTATTACTTTTTAATAATACAAATTCAAGAAAATGCATAAACAAAGTTTGAATTTTGTGTGAAAAGATATGTAATAAAGTAAAAATATTCCAAGGCTATTTGAAATGCGTAAATAGTTCGCTATAATTAATTGGTATTAAATTTGAGGAGGTCATCACTTTGTTCAATAAACGAACAATAAAGTGGCTTACCGTGCTTTCTTTAACAAGCATGTGTTATGCCAATCTATATCCAACTACAGCCCAAGCTGTAAGTAAAACACCTATCTTTAACTCTAACAATGTATTGTTAGAACCTTCAGAACCAATTGAACTGCCAGAAGATTACCCTAGTGAATTGCAAGAATGGTACGATAGTAATATGGACGCTCGTTCGTATGTCATGATTGATCAGGCAACAAACAAAATTCTTGCCAATCGTGAAGGGAATGTTCCTTACCCTATTGCTTCAATGACGAAAGTATTATCAATGTACTTAATCTATCAAGCCTTAGATGAAGGTACTTTGAAACTTGACCAAGAGATCGAGATTCCAACAGAAATAGTGGAAGATATCTCATCTAATGTAGAATTATCAAACGTCTGGTTGGTAGAAGGGATTACTTACCCCGTTGAGGATTTAATGTATGCCGTCATGTTACAATCTGCCAATGATGCGACTTCTGCTTTAATGTGGGAGATCTATGGTAGCGAACAAGCTGCTGTACAAGCGATGCAAGATCAGTTAACTGAGTGGGGAATAACAAATGCTCAGATGTACTCAACTTCAGGTGCTCCAAACATTGAAGTTCCAGAATCATGGTGGATGCCTGGTTCGAATGAGATGAGCGAGAATACGATGTCCGCAGCAGATATGGCCTTAGTGGCCCAACATACGATTGAAGAATATCCACAAATCTTAGATATTACAACAACCCGCGAATATACCTATATGGAAGGTACAGACGAGGAACAAATTTTATTCAATCCAAACCAATTACTTGAAGGTGGCACTTATGGTCGTTCTGGTATTACTGGCTTGAAGTCTGGTTTCACTGATGCTGCTGGATTGAACTTTGTGGCAACAGGTAATCAAGCAGACCGTGACTTTATTGCGGTAGCGATGGGAACTTTTGGTGAAGGTATGAGCTCATACTGGGAGATCGAAATCCTGTTAGACGGCTTATTAGATCATCCAGAGGTGATCGACCTTGACCTACCTACTAACCTCAAAGCACAAGAGCCTGCTGAGGAATTAGTGGAAGAAGCAGCCCAAGAAGATACAACGACAGAAGATAGTACCCCAATTGAAAACAACCGTGACAACGCGATTACTAACTTCATGCGAGATATCTTTGGAGTGTTTAATTAATTATATGACTAAAAGAGATGCAAAAAAAATTGCATCTCTTTTTTGTTTCTTGGGGTATAAAAAACACAAGACTATGAAGTGTTTTACTCTTTCTACAATCTTGTGTTAAAAATATTTGTTTTCAGTATTATCGGGAAAATCAAGATGGAGATGAGGGGGCTCATCTGAGCCCCTTCACATCAATGTTTTGAGTCATATAGTAATGGTTTTGGTAATGGTTTGTACTAAATCCTCACGCATACGCCTATGTTTTATGTAAATTAATTGGTTGGTGTACCCCTTAAATTTGATACTAAATATTAACATGACATATGTAAAGAAACTATTAATGATAATTACTCTACTATATTCAATAGTGCTTCATTGATTTCGTATAATTCATTAGACTCTTCTCCAATTTCATTTATGTAATTACCCGAAACCTCAATATGTTTAAGCTCCATCTGTGGCCAGTACAACTGGATTGGACTACCTTTATCTCTTATACTTTTACTTCTTTTAAAATCTTTAATTTCCTGTTTTGCATCGTTAAAATCTTGGATTGTAATTTCGTGGTTAAATAATTCAGGACTAAAGTAATTCTCTATTTCCCTTTTCCTAGTACAAATTGCTATATGACCGGATTTTTTATAAAGATTTATAGTGCGAACATTATCTGTGTGCATTGTTTCTTCTTTTTTATCAGAATCTAAAAATACGGCCCACGGGATGTTAAATTCTTCGATTATTTTAGTTTGAACCCAAAATTTCAAGTTGTTACAACCACCTGTAGGAATAATAGAAATTTTCCTATCATTAAAGTTTTCTTCACATATTTTTTCTTCTTTTAGAACATTTGATAAATGTTCTAAAAACTTAATATCATCTTTCCCTTCAACAAGAATTACTCCTCGCACATTCTCGTAAATAGGTTCAGGAAAAATTCCTAACTCTTTAGTGATTTCATCATAAATATTACTATCCCCCCCTTTAATTGAAACGATTAAGTCTTCTTTCTTTATAAGTCTTAAACTTTCCAATTCTATTAATTCTGCTAATGCAGGATTATGTGTGGTAACGAGAATCTGACAATCTTTTTTTTCAGACAATTTTTTTAAAGAAGCTATAAGCATTTTTTGTTGACTTGGATGAAGTGCAGTTTCTGGTTCCTCAATTGCATATATGATATTTGTATTTCTCTCATTATCATTTAATCTTCTTTCAGCTTCTGCTCTAAAAAAATTCATTAATATGAGCCTTCTTACTCCGCTACCTCTTTTATTCAGAGATATGCCATCATCTGAATTTATAGCTAACTTAAAAAGAGAATCAAATTTGGGCTCTGTTTTAAATTCAGGTTCTAAAGTAGCAGCCAGTGTTTCATCCATTTCTTGTAGCTTATCCAACGTTCTTCTTGCTGTATCTAGGGCTCTTTCTTGTACTATAGTTTTAATAATATTTATTTCATTCTCTACTGTACTTAAAGCTTGTTGAACTGCAATTTTCATAGGATCAGTTACTTCTACATCAGTGTCCAAACTATTTCTATCAGCTTGAAATAATGCAAATGCTGGTAAATAAGTTTCTATTGAAGTAAATATTTTTTTGCCATCAGCAATATCTACTTCAATTTCATTTCTAATTAACTCGATATTCGTGCAATCATTATAGATTGCATCTCTCATACTCACATTATTTCTTGCATCATATATATTTTTGTCTATATTTAAATATTCTGCCCGTTTCTTTAATTCTGTTCTTTTGAGACTTAACAAGTCATTATAATTTTGATTAATTGGATGTTGGCATACAATCTTTGTATTTGGCTTAGGTTTCTGAGTAGTAGCACTGAATTTCTTTTTAATTTCTAATAATCCATCACTATTCAACAAAAATTCTCTCTCTAATGTAGTTGTAGATGATGTATCTATAGATAAACTAGAAGGCAAATTATCAAAAACGCATGTTATTTCAATATCTCTGTTGTTCTCATCATGATTAATTGATAAATCTTCTTTCTCAATTATAACTGTTTTATTGTTAAAAAAAATTTCTAATGCTTCCATAATCGTAGATTTACCTACATCATTTTTTCCTAATAAGGCTGTTAAATTATTCAATTCTAATTTTGTCTCTTCTTTATAACCTCTAAAGTTTTTTATTTTTACTTCAATTAATTTCACTACAAACACCTCTCTAAATTCGATAGATTGTTATTAACAAGGTACTTAATACTACAGCACAAATTGATTACGCTTACAACCGATTCTGTTAAAATCCAATCTACTTATATAAACCTAATGAGAACATATAGCAACCCTCCTTTATTGAAGAGTTGCTATTTATGAACATATTAATGTAAATCATCTAATTTTGTAACAACCTCATAATCAATTCCTGTCTGAAGTGAATCAAAGTGTTTTTCACCGGCATTAATTTTTTGTCTTTCGGTTACTCTTAATGACATTCGATTCGTTGATCCTTTAGTCTCAGCAATAAAATAAATTCTATTTTCACCATCGACCTCTTTTACAATCGCCCAATCTGGGTTATATCCGCCTATTGGTGTATCAATTGTGAATTTGTCTGGTAGTTTAACATAAAACTTAATACTACGACTTTGATCCAATTCTTGAGCAAAATCTCGTTCAACATTAGAATCTGTTCGAATAAAATCAACAATAGTTTTATCTGAGTTGTTTATAACTTTATAATCAGTGGAACTTTCATCTACGTAAGTAGAACCTTGGCTCGTATCTCTAAAGATAAGATCGTTAAATTCTTCACCAGTTTTATAATATTCAATATTATCAACAATCATATTTTCTTTATGTTGATTTATAATTTTGGCTGCTTGCATCATATAACTGATTGGATTTTGTTTAAATTTACCTAAATTACCCGATTGAGTTAAAATTTCCACAATTGATTTTCGTGTTATTTTCGTTTCATTTTGTAAGTGCGTAATTATGTCAGGTAAAACATAGTTACTACTTCTTAGATACCCAGAATCTGTGGTAATCGTTTTATCATCAACTCTAAACCCAGCATCAGAAATATCTAACTTACCACTTGTATATTGATAGCTACGACCTCTAACCTCAATATCAATCATACCTTCAAATTCATTCGTACCATGTATAATATTTTGAATTAACTGGTCTGTATCAATATGAACTTTATAGTTCGTCTTGTACTTTATACGATTCCATAATTCTTCAAATTCTTGTGATTTTAATGCATTTTCGTTTAGTGTAATATCTGTTTTCTTAGAAGCATCTTTAATGTTAAGATCTTTAATTTTTGTATTTGCTATCTCTATAATTTGTTTTTCATAAGGTGCAAATTCTTCTGATAAAATAAGCTCTTCATCTTTAATGGCTTGTCTTAATTTATCCGTTGCCCGATTATTAGAGTTCACATAATCATTTTCTTTCAATTCTTTAACTAATTTTTTGGATTTAGTCTTCCCAAACACTTTAATATCTTCAGTCAAATTATCTTTTTCAACAATAATAGTCGCAAAAGTTTCCTCTTCAAAAATACCAAAACGGATTCCGTCTTCTTCATATTCGGATTGTAGGCTATCTGCAAACTCTTCATAACTTTCATTTGCCATCACTGTTAAAGTATTTATATCGAAACCTGATGTACGTTCGCCTTTTTGATCTACAGCTATTCGTAAACCACGTCCAATTTTTTGTCTCTTTGTGATTGTATCTTGAGTTTCTACTAGTGTTGCAATTTGGAATACATTCGGGTTATCCCAACCTTCTTTTAAAGCAGAATGAGAGAAAATAAACCGTATTTTATTTGCTCGACTAATATTCCCTCTCTCTTCGTCATAAAAAGTCAATAGGCCTTCTTTATCTTTCATAATAATTTCATAGGTTGTTTCGTCGGCAATGGTTCCCCCGCGCGTATCTTTTACACGATTTTTATTATCCACTGAAAAATAACCATCATGGACTTCATTGGTTCCAACATTTGTTTGGTGAAGTGAACGATAACGTGGTTGTGCAATTAATTTATTATATTCATCTTCAAATATCTGTGCATATTCACCAAGCAATTCATTTCCGTCCTCATCATACTGTCTGTATTTATCTACTTGATCAATAAAAAATAAACTCAGCACTTTAATTCCTTTAGGATTTAATAGCAATTCTTTATCTAGATGAGCTTTAATCGTATTATGTATCTGAATACGTTTGATGTCTAAGTCTTCTTGAATAGCAGCATTTAAAGTTATATAGCTTGGTTCTCCAGAAAAGTAGACCGCTTCTTGCCCAGGCGTTGCATCTATATCATTAATAAATCCTATTTTTTGATAAGCAGGGAGCCTAGTTTTCTTCTGCATATCATCGCCTTTACGGAAAGTTAGTATTTTTTTGCTAATTTTGCCTTTGGTTTCTTGATATACTTCCATTTTAGCTGTGATATTCTTTTTATGGTCCACTGAAATTAGGCGCATATACGCTTCATTACCATCATCATCTGCAGTTACACTCGCTACTTCAATTTGTTTAACTAATTCTTGATCATAAGCTTCAACGGCTCCTAAACGATAAAGTGTCGGATATGAAGTATCTCTATGTGTGGCACTATATCTAAATCCTAAAGAAGGTCTTAAATTATTAATGGCTTGTTTAGATAATGGCGTGTTATCTACAGATTGCGGTTCATCAATAATTATTATTGGATTTGTGGAAGAAATTAAATCAATCGGTCGATTTCCTCCAATTTGATCACTTTCACGATAAATTATATTTCTATTACCTTTATTATCTGTTTTAGATCCTGCTTCAGAACGAAATGCTTGAATATTAATAACCATAATATCGATATTTGATGATTGTGAATATTCTCGAACTCTTCCTAAGTTATTACTGTCATACTCAAAATAATTATAAATTACGCCATTAAACTCACGTTTAAAAAACTCTTTTGTCATTTCTAAGTTTTTTATTGTACCGGCTTTAATTGCTATAGATGGTACAATAATTGCAAACTTAGTGAAGCCATACTTTTGATGCATTTTTAAGATAGACTTCAAATAAACGAAAGTTTTACCAGTACCTGTTTCCATTTCAATATTGAATTGAGGGAAAGCATTATTATTTCCATACAATTCTTCTGATGGAGCTATTCCATTTTTTATTTGGACCTTGTTTATGTTTTGTAATAAACGTTCATCATCGATAATGATACGATTTCCTACTCCAATAGACTGAGTTTCTCCAAATAATTCAGTTTGATTTTCGGGTATTAAAGTAGTCTGTGTATCACCTATAGACATAGGGCCACTTTCTACAATTGTGAATTCTGATTTCCGGATTTGTTGTCCTTCAAGAGTATTTACTGCAGAATTAACAGCTTCATCTTGATAATCGAGTTGATCGAATTTAATTCTCACTAATGTTCTCTCCTTTAAATACTCATTAACTGTTCTTCATTAAATCCATTATTTTTAAGTATTTCAATAGAATTCAATTTTTCGTTGTCATTCTTAAATCCGTTATCATTAAAGACAACTGAAGGATTTTCATTTTCATATTCTTTTTGTTTATTAGCAATATACTTAGCCACTTCTTGAGTGATATTCTCACCTAAGACTATATAAACATTTCCGAATGCCACGTCGTATACAGTAGAACCCCCAACTGTACTCTCTGCGAAATGTATATTCAAATTCAATCCTAGCTTAAGAAGTATTTCATAAACGATGTCTGTATGAGAGCGTCCCTCAACAAAGTTATTTTCCATTGAAAACAATGATTCTTCGATATTTTCAGAATCAATGTTCCATTTTTGTATATTTGAATTATCCAACTTTAAATTTTTGAAGCCCACATCAATATTATATTTACTATTTTCCAGTATTTTTTCTCCAGATTTTTTGATTCTATCAATTCCTAATTCTGCTATAGTATCATATCCAGCATTTTTAGCATCACTATTATCTTCTGCAACTTCTGGTAACTGGATCATAATAAACTTACGATTCATATTATCCTTAGAATTCATATTCATAACCGTATGAGCAGTAGATGATGAACCAGCGAAAGCATCTAAAATAATTGCATCTTCTGTATGAGTATAGTTAAATAACTGTTCTAATAAACGTACTGGTTTTTTCCCATCATTAAATGCAACTTCTCCCTCATGCCTTATGTTGCCAAAGTCTCCACTAAAATCATAATAATTTGGGATTGGACTGTACTTGATTGATGTCCCTTCTTCGGCCTCTTCAAGTCTATCTGTTGGGACCCCTGAGAAAAATTTTCCTCTGATGTTACCAGGTTTAGATGGGCCTGTAAAATATCTATATCCTAACCCATCTTCTCCTATTCCTTCAACTTTGTATAAATAGCCATACTCATTATTTTTTTCAGCTCTTGGAGTAATATAACTATTTGAAAATTTTCCACTAGAATTCCCAGATATAACTGAGCCACTTGCCCAAGTCTCTTTAAGTAATTTTTCACTACCTTTTTTATGCTTTTTAATTTTCCATTCATTTTTTGGAAATATTATTGTATCTTTTCCACCTAAATTTGTATGGACTCCCTCTGTCAATTCTTCGATTTCATATATAAATTTATCGTAAGAATACTCTTGTTCTGGTTTTTTAGCAGTAAAATTTTTTTTGTTTTTTGCATAAATATAAACTTGTTCCACTACAGGTTGCCAATCATTCTTTTCATTTAAAGATTTATTAGAGTATCTAACCTGTATATACTGAGTGGATAATCGGTTATCTTCCCCAAATATTTCATCCAGTATTTTACGTAAATTATCAGATTCATTTTCGTCAATACTTATATATATAACACCATCATCAGTTAATAAATTTTTCATTAAAATTAATCGTGGATACATCATATTCAACCAATCCGTATGAAACCTTCCAGATGATTCAGTATTTGTTGCTAGTTTATTACCATCATCATCAACTTGACCGGTTTGTTTAAAATAATTTTGTAAATTATCTTTAAAGTCATCTTTATAAACAAAATCTTTTCCAGTATTGTAAGGCGGATCAATATAAATAATTTTAACTTTTCCAGCGTAAAATTTCTGGAGCAGTTTTAAAGCCTCTAAATTATCGCCCTCTATAAATAAATTCTCAGTTGTATCCCAATTCTTTGAGTTTTCTTTATTAGGTCTTAATGTACCTGTTGAAGGTTGTTGGGCTATTTTAATTGCATTATTTTTTCCATTCCAAGTAAAGGAGTACTTTTCCGGTTTGTCATTGACCTCATCACCTAAAATTAATCGTAGTTTTTCAAAATCAATTTGGTTTTCAGTTAAGACTTCTGGAAAAAGTTCCTTCAATTTATCTATATTTTTTTTAGTAAGCTCTAGAGTTTCTCCACTCATTGGTTTTAAGTCTGACATTTATTATTCTCCTCTTTTAGTGATCTGTTCAAGTTGTTTTTTCTTTTTATTTAATTCATATTGTAAAGGAATAATCTTGTTTATTTGCTCTTCTCTTTTAATTTCTATTTTTAGTCGATCAATATCTTTTTCTAATTGATTAATTTCATCTCGTTCATCCGCAGATAAAAGAACTGGTTTACTATTCTCTTGTGCCACAAAATTTAAAGTATCACCTAATATGTTTTCCTGTATCCATAGATATAATTCCTTAAAATTTCTTTGTGTAAGTTGATTTAGATTGATACGTTCAAACAGTTGATTCATTTCCTGTTCAGAATACTTTTTTGAAGAATATGATTTAGTAACCTTAACACTAGGCACACCATTAATCAGTCTTTTATCATATTTTCCGGTATGAATAGTTGAGTATTCTTCAAAGTTAAAGACAACAATTATAGGATAGGGGAAAATACGAGTTAATATATTGAATACTTTCTCTTCCTTATCCTTCTCACGCATATGAACATGTATAAAGAAAATTTCATTAAAATATTCAGCATCGGATTCATAAACAGCTAAGTTCGTCGTTTGTTCGTTTAAGATAGCTATTAAATAGATCGATTGAACGCTATCCTGTATCAAATCTTTATCCTCTGTTGTATTTAGCTGAGGATATATCGCGTTTTTAGGAATATTCGATCGCTGTTTTGATTTTACTGGAAGTTTTGTTATTTCAAATAATTGATCAATATCCATTCATCACTACTCCCTTATAATTAAAAATGAAATCAACTCAAAATCTTCTATCTTTAGATTATCTGCTGATTCAAAGTGTGTTCCTCCAGGTGCAAATAAGGATTGTATCCCCACTTCTTCTGTTTTTCCTTTAATTTCTTCAAGAGCTTGTGTGAGCAAATAGGAATATTCTTCCATATTTTTCCCTTCTTGAGTTTCACTATTAAATTGATCAACTAGTGATTGAAAAACAGTATTCTTACCTTTAGCTAACTTTTTATAAATACTTAATATTTGATTGGCATGTAAATGATTTAATTTTATTGAACCATCTTGTCTCATATAAATGACTAAGTAAGGATAAAGGCCTGTTGGTTCTTTATCTTCATTTGAAAGCTGTTTTAGCGTAAGGATAATCCCTGGTTCTGCCTCTTCTAGTAAGTCTGCATTCGTGATAGCATACATCCCGGTTGGCGCAGTTACGAGTTCTTTTTCAGAATTTTTTAAAGCCTCAGACAAATCAGATTTAAACTCATTATATGTTAAGTCTGTTACTGATATCGCTCCGTCCACGTCTTCTAAATCTACTACTTGTTCTTGAAGTTGCTGCATTTGTTTGCGACGATAATTCATATCGTTCATATCTTTTTTGTCCGCTTCCTCATTAATTACATCATCTTCACCAGTCGAAGATACATTGGAAAGAACCATTCTTCCACGGACTCGATTTTCTAGATTAATATATTCATCTAGTTCCATATTCGGCCAAAAATTGACTAATTGGATTTGAGTATTTTTGGAACCGATTCGATCAATTCGTCCAAACCGCTGAACCACTCGTACCGGATTCCAATGAATATCATAATTCACTAAGTAATCCGCATCTTGTAAGTTTTGTCCTTCAGAAATTGTATCAGTTGCGATTAAAATATCTATCTCTTCCGAAGCAGCCGCATCAATTTTATTCC
Organism: Ruoffia sp. FAM 20857; assembly: GCF_045528645.1. NCBI lineage: Bacteria > Bacillati > Bacillota > Bacilli > Lactobacillales > Aerococcaceae > Ruoffia > Ruoffia sp. FAM 20857. Next base: position 4,798 of record NZ_JBGQRB010000006.1, on the reverse strand, counting down.
GATGCTTTGATATTGGTGAGAAGTTAACTAAGATGTCTTCCATATTTGTTACTTTAATGCCTGACATATTTGTCTTATTCGTTCCTCCACCTGTTATCAAAGCAGCATTTAAGTCATGTTTATTTTTTACATAGTCTGATACATGTTCATATAGATAATTTGCGGTATCCGCAAAGGCTGTAAATATCAATACTTTTTTATTTCCTTCATTAATAGGATTTTTAATTTTATTATCAATTAGTCGAAGCAAATCGTTTAATTTTTCATCTCTAGTAGGTGTTACTGACCTTGCTCCTTGCTGAATTTGTTTTAACTTCACTAAATCTTCTTCTAAATCCATCTTCCAGCGATGAAGATCCATGTCACCTAAAAGTATTTTATTTTTTTTACCCACTGAATAGTCTTCAAATGCTGTCTCTAATTCTTCATCATCATAATTGATTAAAGATGGTAATTTAATTTCATTATTTTGACTTTTAGAAATCACTTCAAGGATATTTTCAATTTGAGTGACCATTCTCGAAACCGTCAATGTAAATGAATGAACTGAACTTTCTAATCGTTTTAATAAATTTACACGAATAAGCCCAGTTAAACTTGTTTCACGATCTTCTTGTCTAAATACTCCTCTTGATGTTTGGGTATCATAAAGATCTTCATAACGAGCCTTTCGAGTCGGCAGTACATAAGCCATCTGTTGGTATATTGATAAATTTAATGATTTAATTTCATCATTAACCTCTTTTATTGATGAAACTTTTTTTTGGATATCGATATCAGACTTAATAGAAATGGGTTTTAATCGTTTTGGAAACTCACCAATTTCTTTGGTATTGTAATACTTGATAATATGCTTACGACTACGAGCAATCGTCAATAAATCTAGTATTTTAAAGTACCCAGGATTAACCATTTCAAGAAATCGGCTTGTCGTTCTTTGTTTTTCTTCTAAACTCGACCATTCATTATAACGCGCTTGTGCTAACCTTAATTCATTATCAAGATCATCTATTCCGTATGCGTCTAACGCTTGTGGGTTATCATTCGTTATAAAAGCTATTTGATTCTTCAAATCATTCATTCGATTGTTAACAGGTGTTGCAGATAACATAAGCACTTTAGTATTGACACCTTTTTTAATAATCTCTTCCATTAGTCGTTCATAACGAGTCATGCGATCATCTTTAGTCGGATTATTATTTCTAAAGTTATGCGACTCATCAATAACTACTAAATCATAGTTTCCCCAATTAATTGTTTTTAAATCAATATCTCCTGAAAATCCATCGTATCGGCTTAAATCCGTATGATTTAATACATCATAATTAAAGCGATCATCAGCTAATACATTACGAACATCATTTTGTGTATAGACGGTCCAGTTTTCTCTTAACCTCTTAGGTGCTAAAACTAGAACTTTATCATTTCTGAGTTCATAATATTTAATTACAGCTAATGCAGAAAAAGTTTTACCTAACCCAACAGAATCTGCTAGAATAGCACCATTATATTTTTCTAGTTTACTTATTAAGCCAACTACACCGTCTTTTTGAAAATCATAAAGTGTATTCCAGACAGATGTTTCTTTGAATCCTGTACCTTCTTTAATCGTGCTCTTTTCATCTAATTCATCTAATTGATTATGAAAGACGTGGTATAAGGATACGTAATACAACCATTCTGGAGTGTTCTCTGAAGATATACTAGACAACCTATCTATAATTTCATCCGTATGTGTAATTACCGAATCATTATCGTTCCAATTAACATCAAATGTATTAGAGAATGATTGCACTATATTTTGATCACCTGTAATAGCTGTTAGCGGTGCCAAATTATTGGAAGGTTGAGTGCCTATTCCGTCAGATGAAAAATTGTATATAGTAGGCAAAAATACATTTTTATCTCGTGATCGTTCATTTTCCAAGATCAATTGACCAGGTAAGTTTTTTCCAGGTTTCAAAATCTTAAAATTTACTTTATTTTGAATTAATGTGTTAATAACTCTAGCTATATAGGTAGAGTTCATATTGTTTTTTAGCGTAATTTCATATTGATTCCCAGATATACTTTGATTCTGTCGGGCAATCTCATATCTTTTTGAAAGTGATTCCTCATCAATACTAAATTTATCCTCAGTCAAAATAACTTCGAAGCTTTTAGCACGCCTGATTTCTTTTAGCAAATCATAAAAAGCATAGATCGAAAATTCACCGACAGTAAGCTTTAACTTCGTATCTCTATCGATAACTCCTTTTAGAAAATTCAAAAGTGTGTCATCGCCCTTATTTTCAATAATAATATTTTTCATAATATTTATCCTAACTTTTATTAATAATATTTGCTACGACGGTTAAACGATTTTTCCCGCATTGTTGTTTAAGTATTGTAGTAAAATCATCATTTTTTATTATTTTGCGTTGGTTATTCTTATAAATCATAATTATATTTTCTTCTAACTCTTCATCTGTTAGATTATCTACCCAATATTCATCAACTATTTCATTAATAACAGCTGCAACTTCCCGTTGGGTACGGTAATATTTCTTCACTTTCACAGAATCACCTCTGTCATATTTAATTCTTACTTTTATTATACTTTAGATACACTTAATTATCCATTTCTTTTTAATACCATTAATAAATCATCATAGAGAAATAATTTAATCCTATAATTCTTTTAACAACTTTCAGCAAAATAATTTTAAGTAATGGCCTATACATGCATTTAGAGTTGATTTCAACTACTCAAGGCAACTACACTTTAATGCCTCAAAACGTTCATATTGAAAGCCACATATTATAATTTCATCCTGCTATAATAAAAGTACGCTCTTAAGTATTGAACTGAAAGTTTTTAATCTAAGAGTGTGTTTTTATAGCGGTAATTTTCTAGCTTTGCTTAATTGTTCTTTTTATTTCTAGCTATTCAGAGTATTTCTCTGTGATCTCTTTGCATTTCTTTGATACTAAAAGTTGGTTTTTTTAAGTCTATTTTCTTGTTTCTCAACTTCACTTCTTTTTACAGTAAATAATCATGGATCTTTTGAAGATTTAATTCCTGAATCTCTAAGTCTAACAACTTAGCTATCATCTCTTTGAGTTGATTCGTTGAGTTTGCCAATTCTTCATCTATTGTATGTTTTATATCTGACGATAATCCCACAGTAAATCAATCTATTGAGACTAATTAATCGGATGAATCAAAAGTTTGTATAGACAGTAAAGAAGAAGTTGCTTTAAAATAATTTATGCTGATGTATGTGAGAAAAAATGATACGTTTCATTCATATATTGGAGTTGATCTAGTTACATATAAAAATGTTTATTCATTTCCTTAAACAAATATAATTCCTAATCAAAAACACCAATGTTTCAATACACTTAACTAAAGTTTTACAATAAATAGGGTTAATGTCAAAATTGAAATTGCCATCAACCCTATTTCACAAAGAATCTCAATGGATTAAACAAAAATTGAGTGGCTTATCTCCGGTTGAATACCGAAAACAAGACACTCAATTGTCTGCTTAATATTTAATTGAATAAACTCCAACTTTTTGGGTTCACTACACTTTGTAAATTCGCAGTTACTTGTTCCTTTTCATCTATATTGTATTAGTCTTCCTCTTCCTCGCGGTAATCATCATCTTCTAGGGCTTCTTTTCCTAAAAAGGCTTGCAACATCCAGATTATTGTATCTAAGTCATCTTTAAATTCAATTAGCGTATCCTCAAAGACAACATTCTCTTCTTCTTGCGCCAAGTGAATGGCACGAATCGTTAATTCACGAGTTTCTCTGAAATCATCGATGATATTGTCAACCATTTCTTCGGCTTTTATATATTTATCTGCTGGATCTTCTGATAGCATAGAATGCTCGACAAGCTCTTTAGTTGTAGAAGCTGGTTTATATCCTGAAACTAGCAGTTGTTCAGCTAAGCGGTCAAACCATTTTTCATTATCATCATATAGTTCCTCAAATTTTTCATGTAAAGTAAAGAAGTGAGGTCCCTTTAAATACCAATGATACTGATGTAACTTCACATGTAGTGTGTGAATATTCCCTAAAAGATGGTCTGTAATGGCTGCTGCATTTATTTTCGTATGATGCACATGATCTTTATATTCTTGTTCTTCTTTTAATCTTTCTTGTGGTGTTTTTTCTGACATGATTCATTCCTCCATTATTTTTTTGATTTTTTAAGTAAACCTACGCGGCTTTTACACGCGATCTTTTTACGCCATAACCTAAGTCTTGGATAGCTTTTTCTATGTCTTCAATTGATACAGTGTCGTCGAAGTTTACTTTTACACGGCTTGCATTGAACATCACTTTCAAGCTGTCTTTATCCACACCGTTTAAGTTACCAACACCATTTTCGATCTTTTGTAGACATGATGGACAAGTTAACGTTTCTAATTGAATATTTGCTTTTTGCATGATACATTCTCCTTTGAATTTTTATTTGTTCATTCGATTTACCTTATTGACATCTATAGTATATCAGCTATTCAAGCTTTTAATCTTGATCTACATCAATTTAACGAGGTATTTTGTATTTCAATATTTTCATTTCTTACCTCTTATGCATCTATTCTAATCGAAGACTAGATAGATTGAATTGATGTAGATCAAGAATTAGTATTAATCTCCTAATTGTTTTTTCGGAGAGTGTAAAATATTTTGTGTAAATAGAAAAAAGGAAGTCCCTTCTGTAGAATAGAGTTACCACACTAAATTCACAGAAAAGAGGACTTCCCTATGAACAATCTTACTACAGATATCTTACAGACT
>NZ_JBGQRB010000005.1:0-73464 GCF_045528645.1 Ruoffia sp. FAM 20857 | reverse complement strand
CTTCTAAATTTAAGGTAATATTTAATTGAGCCATAATAATCTTCCTTTCAATGTTTGTCTGTCAACTACATTGTACCAAAGAGATTATTATGGTTTTTTACTTTTACACAATTATATGGGCTTTATCACTGTCACCTCATGACATGTCCTGTTAAACTCCTAATTCCCCTTGTCACCTCATAACAAGTCCTGTTAAACTTTCAATTTCCCTTGTCACCATATGACATGTCCTGATAGAGCTCCAATTCCCCTGGTCACCTCATGACTAGTCCTGTTAGACTTCCAATTTCCACTGTCACCAAATGACAAGTCCTGTTAACAACCAATTTCCCTTGTCACCAAAAGACACGTCCCGTTAAACGTTTAATTTCCCTTGTCACCTCATGACAAGTCCCGTTAAACACCCAATTTCCCTTGTCACCATATGACACGTCCCGCTAACCCAAAATCCCACGTTCCTCTCAAACCCAAATACTAAATTAACACTAAACCTGCACTCATCTATCCTCACGACACACCTCAACCAACACACCCATCAAAAAAACCTTACCAAATATGATTTCTCATACTCAGTAAGGTTTTATTTTATTGCTCAGGCGAACGAGACGATTGCATTGTATAATACAAGCCGCGTGCCTTCATAAGTGTATCGTGGTTTCCTTGTTCAACGATGGAACCATCTTTCATAACTAATATCATATCCGCATTCATGATGGTTGATAAGCGGTGGGCGATAATAAAACTCGTGCGCCCTCTCATCAAGCGATCAAATGCTTCTTGAATCAGAATTTCCGTTCTTGTATCAATCGACGATGTTGCTTCATCTAGAATTAACATTGTCGGAATTGAAACAAAAATTCGCGCGATAGATAATAATTGTTGTTGCCCCGTTGATAACCCAGCACCACCACTTGTTAAGACTGTGTCATACCCATCAGGTAACAATTCAATGAAGCGATGGGCGTGAGCCGCTTTGGCTGCTTTCACGACTTCAGCTCGAGAAGCAGCTGGGTGACCGTAGGCGATATTGTCGTGAATTGTTCCACCTTTTAGCCAAGTTTCTTGTAGTACCATCCCGAATTGTTTTCTAACGGATTCGCGAGTATAGTCGGTAATCGGTTCATTATCAATCAAAATTTGTCCTTGATCTAAGTCATAAAAACGCATCAGTAAATTAATTAAAGTTGATTTACCAGCACCCGTTGGTCCAACAATTGCTACCGTATCACCTGCTTTCACTGATAAAGTCAGGTCAGTAATTAACTCTTTATCTTTTGTATAGCTAAATGAAGCACGATTAAAGTTTACTTTTCCATCGACATTACTTGAATCAATCAATCTATATCCAGTTTCTACCTCTTCTGGCTGATCGATAATTGTATATAGTCGATCCGCACAAGCCAGAGCACTTTGGATTTCCGCGAGCACATTTGAAATGTCGTTAAATGGCTTCGTGTATTGGTTCGCATAATTTAAAAATGTCGTTAATTCCCCTACAGTGAATGTTCCATTTACAATTCGAACGGCTCCTAAGAATGTTAACGCTGCGTATATCAAAGCATTAATAAAACGCGTTCCTGGGTTAATTGTCGACGAGTAAAAGATTGCCCATTTAGACTTTTCACTATAATCAGCATTGAGTTTAGTAAAAGTTTCCGTCGCTTCTTCTTGATAATTAAACAACCTAACTATATCCGCTTGTTGAATATTTTCCTCGATAAAATCCGCCTGTTCCCCACGTACCTTCGTTTGTTGTCGGAAGAGCGAGTAACTTTTCTTAGCAATAAAACGTGAGATAAATAATGAAATCGGCGTTAACACAACAACAAGTAACATCATGGTTAAATCAAGTTGTGCCATTGTAAAGATAGTGATGAAAATAGTTAATATACCAATGAAGAATTGATTGAAAATCATAATCAACCCATCACCTAATTGCTCGGTATCTGTGGTAACTCGACTCACTAAATCTCCTGTACTGCGTTGATCTATATAATTTAAAGACAATGAGTGAACTTTTTCAAGCACACGGTTACGAAGCGATTCTATAACTTCATATGTAATTTTGTTGAATAAAATTGGGTTAACCCACTGAACAATCGCATTGAGTCCAATCACAATTCCCATATTCATAAGTGTTGGTAATAAGACATCAAAGTTCACTTGCCCTTCACCAATCGTCTGGTTAACGGCTTGTCCGATTAAAATTGGGAGGTAAACAGTCAATCCTACTTGGATAACTGTTGATATTAACGAAAGAACAACAAGTAATTTGTGTCCAGATAGGTCAGAAAATAATCGTTTCAAAATACTTGAACTGCTTTTATTAGTGTTCTCCATTATCCGCTACCTCCTTCACATTTTGTGATGCATAAATCTCTTGGTACACAGGGTTATTTGCCAGTAACTCTTTGTGGCTAGCATAGCCAATTTGTCTTCCTTCTTCTAAGACCACGATATTATTTGCCTGTTGTAAACTATGTGTTCTTTGAGAAATCATAATTATCGTACGGTCGTTATACTTTTCTTTCAGCGTTCTTTGGAAATTTGCTTCAGTAACATAATCCAAGGCACTCGTTGAATCATCAAAGATTAATAATGATGACGGTTTAATTAGTGCTCGTGCAATCGTTAGACGTTGTCTTTGACCACCAGAGAAATTACGTCCAAAAGTAGCGACTTCTTTATCCAAACCTTCTGGATATGAGCGAACAAAGTCCAATGCTTGCGCATCTTCTAGTGCTTGCCACATCATCTCTTCCGTCGCTTCAGGATTTCCTAATAATAAGTTACTTCGAATTGTTCCTTTAAATAAGGCTACGTTACTTGGAACAACACTTATATTCTCTCTTACGTCACGCCTTGAATCCGTATTAAAGTAATCTTCTTGGAAGAAAACGCCACCCTCTTGGGCATCGTAAGTTTTTGTAATTAATTGAAGTAAGGTTGATTTACCAGAACCAGTACTACCGATAATCCCAACAAAATCGCCCTCTTTAATTGAGAAATCAATATTTGATAGCGATGGTTTCGTTGCATTCGGGTATGTAAAAGTCACATCTTGAAAACTTAAAACTGTATGCTTCTCTTCATTTTGCTGGCTACTATTCTCAAACACTTCAGATTCTAGTGGTTGTTCAAAGACAGTCACTACACGTTTAGCACTTGAGTATGCTCGATTTAATTGTGTAATGACTAATGCAATCTTCACTAATTCCACTAAGATAGCTAATAAATAATTCACTAAAGCGACTAGCTGACCTTGGGTCAATGATCCGAAATTAATAAAACTCCCACCTTGCCAAAGGACAATAATTAAAGCAACATTCACCACTATATAAGTGAGTGGATTAGTGAAGGCATTAATGAAACCTACACGTATTTGGTCTGTAGTGACGTTCTTATTTTGAGCTTTAAATTCATTCACTTCACGGTCTTTTTGTTGAAAAGCGCGGATTACTCGCATGCCCTTCATTTGTTCTTGTGTTAATGTCACTAATAGATCAAATTGCTCTCGTATTTGTGTATATAATGGATTTGCAAAATAAATAATTGCACCTACTACAACAAATAAAATGGCAATCATAGCTAAAAATATAAGTGTCATTCGTCCATCAATTTGTGCGGCCATAATTAAAGAACCGAATACAATAAAAGGTGAACGAAGGAATAAGCGGAAAAATGTATTCAATCCACTTTGAATTTGGAACGTATCACTTGTTAATCGAGTGACGATACTCCCGGGAGAAATCGTTCCATATACTTCTTTTGGTAATTGTAAAACAAATTCAAATAAATCATTGGTTAAATTTTCAGCAAAACCTACAGCTGCTTTTGCTGATAGAAACTGTGCTGTAATTGAAAAGGCTAGCCCAGCTGCAGCAATTCCAAACATCACCAAAATATATTTGATAATATTTGCTACATCTCCAGTTGGGATGGCAACGTCAATAATTAATGCTACAATCATTGGGACTAGCAATTCTAAAACTGCTTCGACTAATTTCATTAAAGGTCCGAAGATACTACTAAGCTTGTAGCCTTCAAAATATCTAAATAATCTGCTCATATTATTCCTCTACTTTTTCTTTATTCTCGATCGGATACGATACTATTAAACAATTTTTGTTGTAAAGTTGATACTGGTAGGGATTCTAGCTCTTGAATGCTTACCCATTTGAAGTCTTCCTCATTCAAATCTGCTGTCCCATCTAGTAAAAATGGTATCACTTGTACTTGCCAAATCCGATGTGAGAATACATGCTTCACTTGTGCGAATGTTGGCAAGAGTTCAAAGCCTTCTTCTTCATCCAATATCAATGATCGGTCTAGCTTTAATTCACTGATATCAATACTTTCATCTAAATGATTCACTAAAGGCTCTATCAATTCAGAACTCGTCGCGCCTTCCATAACTACATTCACTTCAACCATTGGAAAATGCCACAGACCCGTCAAAAGTTCTTTGTCATTATGTTTGCGCATTAACCATTCACCCTTATGATTTCGTATCGCATAGGCGATTCGGTGGTGTTTGGTTGCTTTTGTTTTCTTTTTCTTTACTGGGTAAAGATGACTCGTATTATTCTGATAAGATTGATCAAATTCTTTGATCGGACTATCTTCAGGTTGGTAATCGGTTGGTGTCATAATCGTGGCACCGATATCCATCAAGGCTTGGTTAAAGTCACCTGGCCTTTTTGAATCAATTAACTGATACAAAATACTAGTAAACTCATTTTTTGTCTTATTTAAAGTGATATCACGGTCTATTTCAAATAAGCGAGCTACAATCCGCATTAAGTTACCATCTAACGCTGGTTCTGGAAGATTAAACGCAATACTACCAATTGCACCGGCGGTATATGGACCGATACCTTTCAAAGAAAGCAGACCTTCCAACGTATTAGGCATCTCACCGTTAAAGTCAGCCATCACTTGTTGAGCTGCAAATTGCATATTACGAACACGTGAATAATAGCCTAAACCTTGCCAGAGACCCATTAATTCAGACTCTTCCACTTCGGCTAAATCTTTAATTGTGGGGAGTTCTTTAATAAACCGTTCGTAATATGGAATAACTGTATTAACTTGTGTTTGTTGCAACATAATCTCACTAACCCAAATATAGTAAGGGTTCTTCGTTTGTCGCCAAGGTAAGTCTCTTTTGTTCGCATCATACCAATCTAATAATTGAGTTTGGAATGCTTTTATCTTTTTTTCATCCCAATTGATCGGATACTGTTCGATTAACTTTTGTCTTTTGTTCGTCATTTAATCCACTTTCTATTCATTCTTTTCCAATTCGGCTTCATTATCTTCAAGCCAATGTTTAATCATTTCATAGTCAAAGCCTTTACCTAACAGACTTTGTATCATTTTTTGTTTTAAATCATAGCCACTAAAACGGCGCTGATGTTTTCTTAAATATTTGTCGGCTTCTTTTTCTAACATGTCTTCTTGATCATCTTCAGCGTCGTCAAAGGTCAATTCGCTCATATGTTGATTCACTAAATCTTTGTCAAAGCCTTTGGTAAGTAGATGAGTATACAATTTACTGCGCATCATTTTTGGTGGCAGTGATTTTTTAGTTCGGATGAATTTCTCAATCAGCGCTTGAATATTTTCACTTTGTTCTTCTTCTGGATACTCGTCCATTGCATCAAGAATAGTCATTTCATTGATCCCCTTTTTGACTTTCAATTCATTTTGAATAATGTTTGGTCCCTTAGACTTCAGTGTGTAGTTTGTGCGGACATAGCTTTTGGCATATTCCAAATCATTTAAATAGCCTTGTCGAATTAAACGGTCAAGGGTATTTTCAATCACTTCTTCTGAAGGTGCGGTTGAATTCTCTTCTTTTTCTTTTTTATCTTTTTGCTTATGTAAATAGTCGCGCATTTCTTTGATGGAACGCATTCCATAAGATAAATAATTAATCGCAGCAGAGTATAATTTATGATCATTCTCTGCTGATTTAATCTTATCTAATAAGTTTTGATCCACTTCTTGGTCTTTACGCAAAGCGTATTCGATTAGAATTTCTTGATCGACACCAATAAAAAACTCGTCATCAACGAAGATTGAATAACGATTTGCTTGTTTCTGTTGTTGTGCAATTTTTGTGATTTTCATACGTCTTAACTCACTCTACTTTCTTTTATTCGATAAGGTATATTGGTATTCATACATAAATGGGTTTGTTTCAATAAATTTATAAATAAACTCAAGTTGTTTTTTAATCGAATAGTTATGTAGTTCCATTTCCATTGAATAATTGTGGAGAACTTTTTGAAAGTTTGTACATTCTCTATCATATTTAAAATATAATTGATATAATGGCTTGTCCTTATCATCAATGGATATGTAAATGGTATTGGCATCTTTGCATTCAAAGGCAAATACTAAATATATATATAATAATGTCATGAAATCACTCCTTATTAAAATTCATTCATATTTAAATAGTGATTACTCATTTTCTATGTTACCATATTTTGAATGTCTCCTAACGAATTATTTAACAAAAGGTGGGTGATATCTTTATGAGAAAGAAATATAAAAAAATAGTTGAAGTAGCAACAACAGCAGGTAGAATTATGCTGGAGTCTCATGCTGAAAGTTATCGAGTTGAGGATACGGTTCGACGTATTCTTCAAACAAGTGGACTTTCTAACACGGAAGTCATCACAAATACAACAGGTCTATATGTTACTTTAGATGATTCAGATCCTGAAATCGAAGGTTTTACATTAGTTCGTCGAATAACAGACCGTAGTAACCAATTAAATAAGATTTACCGAGTGAATAATATTTCACGCCAACTTACAAGTGGACAGATTACGATTGATGAAGCTGCTGAACGACTCGATGTGGTAGATGATTCTGATTACACAGTCTTTAGTAAAGATATAGCAACGGTTATCTTAGTGATTGCCTTTGTTGTTCTATTAGGTGGAAGCTTCTGGGACAGTGTCTTTTCAATCTTTACTGGTTTACTCGTAGCTTATTCACGTATATTAAAAGACTTATTCCAATTGAATAGCTTTATTTATGGTGTTGCATCAACCTTATTGACTGCATTTTTAACTAATGTAATTGCGGCGGTAGTTCCACTTGATATATCAACTGATGTTATTATCATTGCTGGTTTAATGCCTCTATATCCGGGGACTGCTGTGACCAATGGTCTTCGAGATATGTTAAAAGGCGATTATATCTCTGGTGTCGCTCGTGTGGCTGATGCGATTGTTATTGCACTAAGTTTAGCGATTGGTGTCGCGATTGGCCTTTACTTTTACGGGGAGGTTACATCATGGTTGGTATAATTATCCAAGTTATCGGGGCATATGTAGCCACAATCACAGCTGCTATTACACTTGAAGCACCTAGATCATTCATCTTCAAGACGGGTTATGCGGGAGCAATCGGCTATCTTGTATATCTTCTATTGGCAAACCCAATGGGTGTCGCTTTAGCAACATTTTTTGCTTGTAGTGTTGTATCATTAATTAGCCAATTCTTTGCGCGTCGCTTTAAAGCGCCGGTAACTATCTTCTATATCCCAGCCTTTTTCCCATTTGTGCCTGGGTTAGCGATTTATCAGACAGCTCTTTACTTTATTCAAGGAAACTATAATCTAAGTAATTATTATCTCATTCAAACTCTATCAATCGCTGGGGCGATTGCCTTAGGTGTATTCTTTACAGATTCAATCTTAGAGATATACATGCACGTTCAATTCAAAATGTTAAACATGAGAAAATAAGCAAAAAAAGCGTCAGAATTCAATTTGGAATTCCGTCGCTTTTCTTGTATTTACTTTATTTCTTAAAAATTACTGTACTTAATCCAGCTAATTTAATTTGTGTTGATGACAGTATTTCAATGCCTTGGGGTTGCATTAAAGGTTCAGTATCAACCCGATCCTGGTCGGCTATCACTTGCCCCAACTCAACGTCTTCCGGTAATGTGAACGTACGACTTCGTTTGTTTCCATTAATCACTATAATATACTCGTCCCCTTTTGTTCCTCTCACTTTATAAGCAATCGCCACATCACGTTCACGAATTTCTGGGACATTTAATAGTTGTACATTTGTATCAATGAGTTCTTTATCAGCTAGTCTAAAGGCATCTGTTGATTGACGGAGTTGAATTAAGCCGCGCATATGCTCCATCGTTGTATTCTCAATTGAGTAACCATTCACTCCTCTTACTTTTTCCCATTCAAACTTGTTAATCGCATCGGACGAGTTATAAGAGTCATGAATAAAGTATGGATATTCAATCGGGTCCCCATTATTATTAGTAAAGTAAGTAGAATTATCTGGAATATCGCCCCACTCATCTACCATGGTTTTAAATTCTGGGTGCTTAAATTGTTTGGTACGACCGTATTCTTGACCGGCATGAATAAATGCTGTCCCTTGTGAAGTTAAAACGATTAAATTACCCAGACGTATGCGTTGGTGTATCTCTTCCACATGGATATTTGGATCTTTATTAATCGATTCTGCAATCACGTCGTGTAAAGTTAAGTTATCATGTGCTTCAATATATTGGACGACATCACCTGGTTGGTCCGCTTCGAAATTATGCGGTTGCCCTTTAATATTATCGAAAATCTTCTGCACATTTCGGCGCCCGCCAGTAATAAAGCGTGGCTTCCCTTCACTTTGGAAACCAGATTTTAATTCGTCTCGGATTTCGTCTGAGAATGAGCCAACAGCTTCTGTATCTGACATCCATAATTGATCCGCTGCTTGAACGTCTTCAGCACCTTCATCTCCAGCGTACGTAATCCAACCTTCACCGATCATTAAGATATTTGGATTAATTTTGGCTGTTTCTTCATAGGCTAATTGAACTGTTTCTGCATCTAAATCCCCCATCATATCAAATCTAAAGCCATCAACTTTAAATTCTTCTACTAAGTACTTTAATGAGTCAACAATCAAGCGACGTGTCATATAGTGAGTACTTCCTAAACGTCCGCCACCAAAGTTAGTTCTTGATGTCCCATCTGAATCCATAAAATGATAATACTCAGGTTCTAAATCTTCAAGAATATGGAGCTCTGCGGTGTGATTATACACGACATCCAGTGTTACCGCCATTCCTCTTTCGTGGATTTCACTCACAAGTTCTTTAAACTCTCGAATCCGGGATGAAGGGTCTTCGGGGTTAATTGAATACATCCCTGTTAAAGCGAAATAATGCATTGGATCATAGCCCCAGTTGTAGTTCGTCCAAGCTGATTTATATTCTAAGAAGCGTTCACCCGTCTCATATTCATTCGCATGATAGTAACTTAAGACAGGCAGTAACTGCACATGCGTGACACCAAGCGACTGAATATAATCCAATCGTTCCGCCATCGCTTCAAACGTTCCGAAACGGTGGTGTAGTTCATCCTTTATTGATGGATCTGATGTAAAGTCCCGCACGTGAACTTCGTAGATTACAGCATCTTCTCTTCGTTTATAGTTTTCAACTTTAGCAAAGTCTAATTTTTGCCCAATGTTCTCTGGTGCAACAATCGCGGCTTTGGCAATATACGATGCTTCGTCGTGGCTATTCCAAGTACCCAGTGATTTAGCGTAAGGATCCAAGGCTAAGACGGTCTCACTATCACGGTTAATTTGGTAATGATAACAATAATTATTGAAATTATCGATACCAGACACTGTGTCTTGATTCAATGTCACTTCCCATAAACCTTTGTCGTGTGAATTCATTTCCACTACTGCGACTTGTTTTTCTTGATTGTCTTTATCATACAATAATACTTGGACCGATTTAGCGCTCGGTGACCATAATCTTAATACAGCTGTCCCATCAGAATTTAATACTGGACCGAGAGGCCCATCGTAAGCAAAGTGTTCATCTTTCTCTTGCCAAGTGAGACTTGTTGTCAATCTTTCTGTCATAAACTTCCTCCTACATTGCGTTTGATATCAAAAAAGCCAGATAATATTGAAGGTTCTAATTAGCGATCGTCCTCAATACTATCTGACTGTGAGTCCATTCTATATTAAATAGATACGATGTTTTTATCTTCGCCGTTAATATATGCCATTACGTTGTCAAAGGCAATTTGAGCACGAAGGACCATTGCTTCATTTGTTAAGTAACCAACATGTGGTGTTAACAATGCATTTTTTGCATGAAGTAACGGGTAATCATTTGGAATTAGTGGCTCCATGTCGAAGACATCAATACCAGCACCAGCGATTTTTCCTTCATTTAAAGCATTTGCTAAAGCTTCATTATCAATAATCGGTCCTCTAGCTACATTAATTAAGATAGCTGATTCTTTCATATTATCCAGCTCTCTTTCACCGATTGTGTGCTTAGTATCTTCAGTCATTGGAAGATGGATTGAGATAATATCACTTTCTTTAATCAGTGTATCTAAGCTTACATATTCAACACCCGCATCAATCGCTTCTTGTTTCTCTGAGCGGTTATACCCTAAGACTTTAGCTCCGAAAGCTTTGAATAGTTTTGCTGTATGAATTCCAATTGTCCCGGTACCAATAATACCGACTGTTTTTCCATGAATTTCTTGTCCTTGAATTAATCCTGGAAAATCGTCGCCTTTACGGACATCTAAGTCTCCTTGTTTCACTTCACGTAAAACATTCAGAGCTAAACCAATAGATAATTCTGCGACTGCTTGAGTAGCATAACCCGATGCATTTGCGATTTTAATGCCTTTTTCTTTAGCACTAGCGTTATCTACATGGTCTACCCCTGTAAAAGCAACATCGATAAATTTAGTTTTGTCTAATTTCTCAATCACTTCTTTAGGATACGGATTGTTGGCAATAATCACCACTTCAGAGTCTTTACTACGCTCATATAATTCATCTGGATCTGTTGTTTTTGTTTCATGATAGACAAACTCATGGCCTAAATCTTTTAATGGCTGTGCCAATTCTTCAATGTATTCCTTTGGTACACGTAATGGTTCTAATAAGCTAATTTTCATAATATCCTCCAATAATTCAATATTTATAGTTTAAATGATTTAAGGTAACGCTTGCAAGTATTATTAACAAAATAAAAAATAATCTTCTTAAATACAACTTGCCTGGCTCAATGTATAATAGATTATAGTATTAATATAGCATGAATATGAATGGAATGAGTAAGATATGCCTTTTGATTTTTAAAAAAAAGAGAAGCAGTTTTATAAACCAAAAACAATACCAGAAATTATTGATATACCTAAGATGAAGTTTATTGCGATTGATGGTATGGGTGACCCGAATGAATTAGACGGGGAATACCAGGCAGCAGTAAAACAAATATATAGCCTAGCCTACACGATTCGGATGAGTGAGCGTAATGGCTACACAATTGATGATTTCTTTGTATTTGTTGTTCCACCGCTTGAAGGATATTGGTGGCAAGACGGTGTACATGGTGTGGATTCATCAAGAAAAGAAGACTTCCAATGGGTTATGAAGCTGCGAATGCCAGAGTATGTCACACCTCAAGTCTTTGAGTGGGCTCAAAATGAAGTTCTAAACAAGAAGAAAATCAACACTGCAAACGTCTATCTTACAACGATAACTGAAGGTTTAACTGTCCAAATCCTCCATATTGGACCTTATGACGATGAAGTACATTCTGTGTCTAAGATGCATGACTATATCAACCAAGAAGGCTATCAACTAGATATTAGTGACATCAAGCATCATCATGAAATCTACTTATCGGATCCTCGAAAAGCTGATCCAGCCAAGCTTAAAACTATCTTAAGACACCCAATAAAAAAGAAATAACAAAAAAGTCTGAAGCGCACGCTGCGTCTCAGACTTTTTGCTTATAACCGGCGTAATACTGCATTTAATACATAATGTGAAAAATAATACACTGCTTTGGGTAATGGTAATTTTTCTAAATTATAATAAGTATTCCACGTCCGTTTCAATGCACCAATCCGGTCACTTGAAATCGAACCTTGAACTTGACGATAATAATTATGAACTTCTTGTAAGCCATAAGCTTTAACTTTTCGCTCACGCATTAACATTAACCACGTTGCTGTGTCTTGTCCTTTTCGAACAGGAGGCATACGGAAATCTCCAATTAATTCGCGGTCAATGACGACCGTCGAACAGGCAATGGCTGTATTTTTTAATAGCTCTGAATACGAGAAGGAAGCCGGTACATTGACGCGGTCTTTTAATACCTCACCTAATTCGTTGATTAATGCTAAGTCCGTATATGTAAAACCAACCTGTTTTTCTTGCATAAATACAAGTTGTTCTGTCAGTTTCGACTCCGACCAACAATCATCACTATCAACGAAAGCAATATATCTTCCTTTGGCATTCTCGATTCCAGTATTACGTGCCACGGCTGCCCCACTGTTTTCAGCTAAATTAACTAATTTAATTCGCTTATCTTCTTTAGCAAACCCTTCAATAATTTCAACCGAGTTGTCTTGGCTACAATCATTGACTAAGATCATTTCCCAATTGGTGTAACTTTGTTTAATAACACTCACAATGGTCTCGCTAATAAAGCGTTCTGCATTATACACGGGTGTGATAATGGATACTAAACCTTCTTCAAAAGTTGGCAAATTTTAGCCTCCTTAATTAATAAACGTGAACTAATTTCAATGGCACATTGTATAAAGTCGCCATTGTCATTTGGTCTTTTAACCAACGTTTCTCTGTATGATTCGCTTGGATGACAATCACAATTTGTTTCGGTACCTGTTCATCACTCTTAACTTCTTGCAACTTCGAAATAAATCGTTCTGACGAATCATTTGTGTCTTCAAAGTCCTCCGATAAGGCACTTTGAGAAACAATCCAACGTAAGTTAACCGCTGGTATACGAATCGCATCTTGAACATTATATACAGCACCTTCATGGCTACTATGAACAAGTATATGCTGATCATCTAAGTCCCATGCATACTCAAAGGCATAATTAATCTTGCTCTTACGCAATCTTTGTAAGAAGACAATTCCACTTGTTAAGATCAGTCCAACAACGAAGCCTAAGACACCATATACAATTAATGATCTCGCATTATTCGAACGATATACGCTCAATGTCTCAATCGTTGGTAAACTTAGATATTCTTCTGTATCCAATACTTCACCAATCACAGGTTCTAAAGTGATATCTGCAAATTGGTTATCCATAAATGGAATCTCACCTGAAGCTAATAAGTCACGGTAAGCATTCGCTATCGCTAAATTTTCTTCGGCTGTCTTCCCTGCTAACACTCGGAAGATAAAAACGCCGGAAGCATTATCTCTCACTGCAGAGATTGACCCACGAAACGTTGGTGTTTTAAATAACTCCAATGTTTTTTCACTATCAATTGTTTCTTGGAATTCAATTCCCGTTGTTTCTTCAACCGCTTCAACTACTTGAGGCGATGTAAAGTAATCATCAAATAAATGTGGATTCGAGAAGATTTGACCATCTTCAATCGTTACCACTGCTTTAAATGAACTCGGTTCTTGAGTATAAACATCCTCAAGGTAATCTGCAGCCTCTTGGCGGTCAGATAATAAAATATCAGTGATAAAATAACGTGCACCGACAGTAATCACAGATATAACTAAGGCGCCAATTAATATTCTTACAATATTATCTTTAAAAAATCGCCATAACTCATTTATTATTGTTGCTAAACTCATATTCATACCTCATTCTTTTTTGGTTTCGTGACGTTCTTCATTTCCATTAACTTCACAAAGCTAATCATTATTCCAAAGTAAACCCAATGCCATTCAATCAACATGTTATTCGCACTTGTGATACTCGCAAAGATATATACAACTAAGAACGATATAAAACTAATTGCAATTTGACGAATGACTTTTGATTCATGATGACGGAGTCGGTTTAAAGCTTGGATTAATAAGCCATAACTTACAACGTATAGGACAAATACTATGACACCATAACCGACCAGTATCTCAAGCCACCAGTTATGAATGTTTGTAAATTCATCAATAGGTAAAAATGGCAACATATCCATCCATATTTCAATATTCCCCGCTCCCACTCCAAAACCGAAAGTTTCTGCTAGGAATACTAAACCATTTCGCCATAGGTTAATTCGGCGTGAATCGCCTGTATTATAGAAATCGCCACCTAGATAAAACAAGTGCGAGACCATATCATTTAGCGATGGAACAAATATAATCAAGCCAACGATAAGGGCTAGACCGATACCTATCGCGCTTAAGATATACTTTCTTTTTATATCCCAATTAAATTGTAATAGTATAACCATAAAAAAGAAAAGTACGAAACTCAGTAAAATCATTCGTGAATCACTTCGATATATTAAATATGCTGTTAATAGTATTGGAATCACATATAAATATCGTCGAATCGAGTGACGATTGAGATTCAGCATAATTAAATTTACTGGCAAGTATGAGAGTAATAAAGTTGCGTAATCATTCTGATTTGTAAAGGTCGTTACCGGTATACGAGATGATGGCTGAGTAGCAAAGGTATTGTTCTTATCTAACGCTTCTAAATTAGCGAAAACATAGTGATTCGTAAGAATCTCATAAAAACCCCAAAGTGCTAAAAATGTCATCATAATCCAAACTGTCTTAATCAGAACTTTCCAAGTGACTAAATCATTCGTCCACAAGTACAAACCAACTACACTGCTTACACCTAATGTAAGCAAGAACATTGCTTGGAACCAATTCATCACATCAATCGTCCAAATGACTGACACTGCTCCCCAGGCCCACCAAAAAAGATAAATACCTGTAATGACGGTGGCTGTATTATTCGGGATGATTTTAATATTTGGATCTTGCTTGAGTATTTGATAACCAAAGATGGCTATCATACCAATCACCAGTAAACGATAAATCGTAATTTGTGCTACCGGTGTCGGAATCGCTAATATCTCCGTCCCTAAAAAGACCGAAGCAACGATCAGTATTAAATATTTTCGCAAATTGTTCACCTTCTAACTTTTAAGTAAAATCCCATTCTCCAGGATGATTCTTAATTTCTAGTGCTGTTTTAATGGTTGGTATTTGGACAACTAATGCCAATAGACCTAAACCAATTGTAATGAAAATGCTGTAATCCAATGGATATAAATTAATTAAACCAGCAACAATCATAATTAACATTGTAATAATTTGTTTCTTTTGTCCAAAGTAAAAACCAGTCCGACTTGAAAAATACGTTCTTGCAAGATAGAAAACAACATAGGCTGCGGTTGAAGCTAATGCGGCCCCTCTGAAACCAATAAATGGAGTCAGGGATAAGTTAATAATGACACTTACTACTAAGGACATAATACTTACAAAGATATTATAATGTGTTTTTCTTGAAAATACGATTCCCAATGTCGTTGTTTCAGACAAAGTATACATAATATGAGGAAATGCTAAGAGCCCCATAATGTATTGAACATCTACATATTCACCATCTGGACTTAAGATTAATGAGATTGGATATCTTAAGACTAAGATAACGAAGAATAAGCCAGATAATAAGAATAAGATAATATCACTAATAAATTTATAGTGTTTCATCGATTTATTCTCTTCGTACCAACGATAGGCTGTCGGAATCCAAAAACTCGCAAAGGCCGTCTTTAAAATTCCGATAATGCTTCCGATTTTACTCCCTGCTTTATAAATTCCGATATCCGTTAAACTTGAAAACTCAGTCAAGACGATAATATCAATGGAGTTAAGTGCAGCAGCTAAAGAGCTCGCAATCATAATCGGTGTTCCAAAGAGGAACATTTTCTTAATTAATTTTGGATCAATTTGAAAAGCGCGAAAATCCAATAAATTTCTGTAACGTGCAAATAAGACTAAGTCGGCTAAGATTTGACCAAAAATCAAACCATAAACAACGGCTCTAAAGTCTCTCACTCCAGCGAAAATCATTCCCATAGATACAATAAAGTTTCCAACTTTAAGTAGTAAACTATAGGACGAAAACTCGACGGCTTTTTCTTGCATTCGTATACTTAAAAGTAAAAATCTCTCTACAATCGTTGCTAACACCCAAACTCCAGCGTACCAAACGATGTAGTAGTAATCCCCTGATTGGAACAGCCATTCAGAAAATGGAACTGAAAAAACTGCTGACACTGCAACAAGAAACACACCTAACATTAAAGGTAGAAGCATCGCTTGTTGCATCAAGTTTCTTTTATTATCCATATGGTTATATTCGCGAGTAAACGCTTGATCCATCCCAATATATATAAAATTGGGAATTTGTAAAATTAAGGTTTCGAATGTTCCCGCTCGACCATACTCCTCAATTGGGAGTGCGTTTGTAAATATGGGGAACAAAATCAAGGAAATAGCTGCACCTAAGATTGGTCCTAAGCTAAAGCCCGCTAACCTTTTCATAAATTGTTTCATTATTTATATCACCTTTAATAATTAGTGTATTGGGCTATTGACGTTGCATATAGCTTAGCCGCTTGAATATTCGTGTAATTATTTCTCTCAAGCGCCATTAAACGCTCACTTGAATCTACTTTTCTTTCTCGAGACGCTTTAAGTACTTCTTTCAACCAATCACTTGGCGCAGCACTTAGGTTAACTCGATGCAATAAATTAAGCCCCAGTTCCACTTCCATCGGAATTGTATGCGATAAGACAACGGGCACTCCCGCCGCTTGACTTTCAATAGCCGTCGTACCTAATCCTTCGTTAATTGATGGGAATAAAAGTACATCCATGACCGGAAATAATTCTGCAATCGGTGAGATACGTCCAACTAATTGAACATAATCTTCTAATTGATTCATTTTAATTCGTTCTTTTAACTCTGCTTCAAGTTCTCCACTACCTGCGATAATGAACTTCATATTTAATTTCTTTAGTTTTGCTATTTCAGCTACTTGTAAAGTTAGGACATGATTTTTAATTGGTGCAAGTCGTCCTACTTGTCCAACGACTATGGTATCCTTTGATATTCCATAGTGTTCCCGTCCCTTTTCACGAAAGTTATTTTCTTCTTCCGATTCAAATATAAAATCATCAGGCTCAATACTATTCGGTATGATAATCATGTCTTTTCGGTCGATTTTGTAACCGAAAAGCGCTTGAACAGCATCGCGACTGCATCCAACAAATTTAGCAGAGACAGTTTGGTTAATCATCTGGTTAAGATAATGTAAAAAACGTTGTGCGACACTTAATTGATTGTCATCGACATAATGATGGGCATGAATAATAAATTCAGCCTCACTTTGGAAGTTACTAATCGTTTTGTAAGCTAAAGCACGGTAGCCAGCTATATGACAATGGATAACATCATAATGATATAACTTAATGACACGTGAGAATGATTTGTAAAACTGTCTCCATCCTTCTTTTTTCGGATTCTTGATTTGATACACATCGCCACCTGTACGACGAATGGCCTCAACAAATTCTGGTGGACATGGTCCGTAAGTTACTACATCAAATACAATTCCAAATCGATGAATCTCTGTTGCTAAATTACGGATAAATGTTGATATTCCACCACCATGACTACTCATAATATGAAGAATACGTTTATTCACTTTTTGGCTCATCTTAACGATCCCCATCCTTACATCATTCTATAAAATTCTGAGCACTTTGACTTATCTATTATTAAAGTCGACTCTTTAACGCGATGAAACACCCACAATGATAAGATTTAATCCATCGTGAGTGTTGTCGTCAGCGTTTTTTTATTCGGGTATTAGCAATTAACTAATACTCGAATCATTTGTTCTTGAACTTTGTCCTTCATTTGCTTGGGTAGAATTAGAAGCTTCTTCAGAATAACTGCCTTCTTGTTCATTTTCACCGTCATCATAATCTGGTGTACTAGTTTCAGGTAATTCTGGTTCTGCAGGCACTTCCGGCTCTTGTGATTCTACCGGTGGTTGAGTTGTACTTTCCTCCGGCGGGTAATTCGGTTGAGTCGGTTGTGTGGGTTGACTATATTCTGGTTCTTCCCAATATTCATTGTTGTTTGGTGTTGAGTTATTATTCTCCACAGGAGCGGGTTGAGCAATTGTTTCCCTTGCCGTTTCTAAAGATGTTTGTCTTTCGTTCAGTTCTTGTAAATCTTCTTCCGAAAGCCCTGTTGGATATTGATTAATAATAACCGCTAAAGATTTAGCCCGCTCTTCACTTTCTTGGATACCTAGTGGATCCTCTAAATCACTTGCTGTAATTGAAGGCATGTTGCTCACATAACGAAATTCATTCGCAACTTTTACTCGAGCATTTAAAGGTATGTGATAGTAGGCAATTTCATCAATTTGAATTTCTTCTAACGTTTCAAATTGTACTGAAGAAATATTATTTAATGCTGGCAGATACTGTTGGTAGATTGATAATACTTCATTCAAATCAACATTGGTCGTTACATATCGACTAGCTACATTAATTAGCCTTGGATATTGGACGACTGCATCTAAACTTAACGCTTTATCAATGATGGCTTTAATAACAATCTTTTGTCTGTTCTGACGTCCAAGCTCACCTTGGGGATCGTCATAACGCATACGAGCAAAGTTCATCGCCTTCACACCATCTACTTCTCTTCGCTCTCCTTCATGGAACTCAGTTCCACGATATTCAAAAGATAATGGACTCACAATTTCTATCCCACCGATGGCATCAATCATTTCTGATAAGCCGTCCATGTTCACTACTAAATAGTAATCTATGGGTACTTGTAAGAAATCTTGTACTGTATCAATTGTTAAATCAATCCCACCATATGCATACGCGTGATTAATCTTATCGGGTTCATCTTGACCATCAATATTTGTAATCGTATCTCGCGGAATACTGACCATCTTCGTTGTACCGGTTTCTGGGTTTAAATTAATAAGCATTAAAGTATCAGATCGACTCACATAACCGTCGTCCTCTTGTCTTTCTGCGCCCCCATCAGTCCCTACTACTAAGACATTAATTGGATCTCCTTCAGTAATCTGCACATTTGTGTCACGAATGTTTTGTACATTTACGTCTTGATTCGTATTATTAATTGCGTTTAGAACGTTACCATATAGGTAACCTCCAATAGCTGCAGCAACTAATATAATTATAATGATTAAATTTCGTATTGTTTTCCAAATACTAAATTTACCATTTGTTGTAAAAAATCGTTTCAAATTACTCTCAGTCCTTATTAGCAAACTCGTCTATAGCAGAAGCCATTCTTGAGACAACTTCTTTAATTTCATTCAAGTCTGCAAAGTATATATATCGATGTTCCATTTGAGTTCTTTCTAATTGAACTAACTCATTGAGGTCGACATTCGTTAAATTATAATCATCATTGCGATAAATTTCAACTAATTTTGTAAAAGGCACCTCAGTTTGGATAACATATTCAGCATTTTCAAAATTTTCTGGAAGTTGTAATATATTCTCAAACTTAAAGAAATGTGTATAAAGGCTGTTTAATATCGCATGATGAAGATCCGATTGCTCTAAAGTAGGTAATTCGTTCCCTTCATCAATTAAATTCATGATTTCTATACCACTAAATTGAACTGCTTGATTACTATTAATTGATAAATCTTCAATATCTACTGGGACATTCACCGTAATAGGTTCGATTGGATCTACGATATCACGAATGTTTTGCAGTCGCATTGCAGAAATATAATTCAATTCAACTTCAAATAAACTTTCTATCGTCTCTTTAATACTTGTGAGGCCACCGTCAGCATAAGTTAGAAGATTCACCTCTTCATTGCCGTTACTTCTTACGATTAAATTCATCGGAATATTCACCGCTTGAATTGAATTTTGTTCTGGATCAACATAGTAAAGTGTTGACCATAAGGCTTCCTCAACTTGAGCACCATCATAATAAACATTGTCCAAAGCTACGAACAACACTGTATATGGCGCCTCGTCTGCTATGTCCTGTTGCTCAGCAAGATGAGGAACAATTTCTTCTTCATATACTGTTGATTGATAAGTTTCTTCTATCGTCGAATACTGATAGAAGATATAAAATCCAGCAATGATAACTAAAATCATCAAGATAAAAAGAATAATGAACCATTTTGTCTTGGACTTTTGTTTAACCCGTCCTTCATAGGTAGGATAACTGTCTCTTGTTAATTTTTGTTTCCTTACCACTTTATCGCCTCATTACTAGTCTACATAACCATTAGGGTTGTTTTGTTGCCAACGCCAACTATCTTGACACATTTCTTCAAGGGTCTTCTCAGCTTTCCAACCGATTTCTCTGTGGGCTAAGTTAGGATTCGCATAAACTTCAGCCACATCACCTGGACGTCTTGCGATAACCTTATAATTAATTGGCTTATTCGTTGCTTTCTCAAAAGCATTTACTAAGTCTAGAACACTATAACCTTCGCCTGTTCCAAGATTATAGATATTCGTTCCTGTATAATCGAGTAACTCTTCTAACGCTTTCACGTGTCCTTTAGCGAGGTCAACGACATGAATATAATCTCTCACGCCAGTGCCATCTGGTGTATCATAATCGTCACCAAAGACACTTAATTCTTCTAACTTACCTACAGCTACTTGCGTAATATAAGGCATTAAGTTATTTGGTACGCCTTTAGGATCTTCACCAATTAAACCACTTTCATGTGATCCAATTGGATTGAAGTATCTTAATAACGTTACGCCCCACTCTTGGTCCGCATAGGCCACGTCTTTTAATAAGTTTTCATTCACAATTTTTGTGTATCCATAAGGATTCGTTGCTGTATAAGTTGGCATTGTCTCATCTAAAGGAGACACATTCTCTGTACCATAAACCGTAGCCGATGAACTGTAGACAATTTTTTTAACATTGTGCTTAGTCATTACTTCTAAAAGCGACACGGTTCCTTCAATATTATTGTGATAATACATTAAAGGTTTCTCAACAGACTCACCAACCGCTTTATATGCAGCAAAGTGAAGCACTGCTTCGACATTATGTTTTTCAAATATATCGTTTAATCCATCTTTATCAAGAATATCAACGTCATAAGCGACGACATCTTTACCAGTAATTTCTTTAATTCGTTCTATGGCGATCGGACTACTATTACTATAATTGTCAGCGATAATTACTTCATATCCATTATTTAATAATTCTACAACAGTGTGGCTTCCAATATATCCTGCCCCACCTGGTACTAAAATAGCCAATATTCACACCTCACATAATTATTTGTTCATTGGCATATTATAGCATAACTTCTGTCTCTTTTAATTGTCTTAATACATTTATAACAAAGTTCATATAATTGGTTCATTCCGTAGGTGTTTTACTGTTCTTAAGAATAACAACTGTTAGAATAAACATATCTTTGATATAATAATTTAGAATTACATTATAAGGAGGCAATGCATGGCCGAAGCGTTGATAATTTATACAAGTTTAACTGGTAATACGGAAGCATGTGCTGAAATTGTGTCTGCCCAGCTCGAAGAGGATGGCATCGATGTAACAATGGAAGATGTAATGCTTTCAGAGCCAGAGGATTTCCTAGACTATGATATCGTCTTAGTGGGAAGTTACACATACGGTGTTGACGGTGTTCTACCCGATGAGATGGAAGAATTCCATGAAGAATTGGCGGAATTGGACCTGTCTGGGAAAGTGTATGGTGTGTTTGGTTCAGGTGACGATTTCTACCCTGTCTTCTGCAGTGCCGTAGATGACTTTGAAGAACAATTTGAAAAAGCGGGTGCCGTTAAAGGCGGGACAGGCGTAAAGGTTAATCTTTACCCTGAAGAAGAAGATGAAGAACTTCTTAAGAAACTTGCTGATGACATTGTCGCCAAATATGAAAACTAATGAGGGAAAGAAGGAATTTATTGTGTTAGAAAATTTTGATACATTATTAAACAAATATGCAGATTTAATCGTGAATAAAGGGATTGCTGTTGGTGAGGACGATTACGTACTTATCAATGCTGATATTGAGCAAGCACCTTTAGTTCGCCTTGTTGTTAAAAATGCATACCAATCTGGTGCGAAAAAAGTGATCGTAAACTGGTCAGATGACATCATCACTCGCGTTAACTATGAAGGACAAGACGTTGAAACATTAACGGATATTCCTCAATACAAAGTTGATAAAGCACATGATCTATTAGATAAACGCGCGAAACGCATTGCACTTCGCTCATCAAATCCAAACGCTTTAAAAGGTGTTGACCCTAAAAAAATTAGCGAAAGCCAATTAGCATCTTCTCAAGCATTAGAAAAAGTACGTAACGCCACTCAAGCAAACGTAGTGAGCTGGTTAGTATGTGCCGGAGCGGGTGAAGAATGGGCAAAATTAGTTTTCCCAGAATTAGAGACAACTGAAGAACAAGTGGATGCATTATGGGACCAAATCTTCAAAACAACTCGTGTTTATGAAGAAAACCCTGTTGAAGCATGGGATGCTCATGAATCAACATTAAACGAAAAAGCAGACTTCTTAAATGCTGAACAATTTGATCAATTACACTACACTGGTCCTGGAACTGACTTTACACTTGGTTTACCAAAAAATCACGTATGGGAAAGTGCTGGAAGTGTGAACGAAAACGGCGAAGTATTCATTGCTAATATGCCAACAGAAGAAGTATTTACAGCACCTGATTTCCGTCGTGCAGAAGGAACAATTACATCATCTAAACCATTAAGTTATGGTGGAACAGTGATCGATGGTATGACTTTCAACTTTAAAGATGGCGAAGTTGTTGAAGTATCTGCAGAACAAGGTGAAGAAACACTTAAAGCTTTAATCAATGATAACAAAGGTTCAAAATCATTAGGTGAAGTTGCTTTAGTACCACACAAATCACCAATTTCTCAATCAGCAATTATCTTCTACAATACTTTATTCGACGAAAACGCATCAAACCACTTAGCTTTAGGACAAGCCTATGCAACATCTGTTCAAGGCGGAGCTAAAATGGATCGTGACCAACTAGAAGACGCTGGTTTAAACCGTTCAAACGTCCATGTTGACTTCATGGTTGGTAACGGAGAAATGAACATTGATGGTATCAAAGAAGACGGTACAGTTGTTCCAATCTTTAGAAATGGGGAATGGGCTTTTTAAGCTCAAAAAACTAGGAGGTATGTTGTATGTCAGATGAGAATAAAACTGGAAACGCGTTAGAGCAGGAGCTAGTAAAACGATTAGAACAATTTGACCGACGATTTGATCGTAATGGTTGGTTTTTCTTAGTTATCGTCATTGTCATTTTCTTTATTACTTTATATTTATTTATGCAAATATTTAGGGTTCCCGAAGTTGATACATATACCTCTTCGAATGAAATACTCGGACAAATCGAAAGTCTTGAAGAACGAATCGAATCTTATGAGATTCGAATTGAAGAATTAGAGGCTGAATAATTTTAGAAGGATTTTTTCATGAAAATATTACATATAAATTCATACTTCTCAACTTCCGGCCTATTTAACCAATTATATAGTCGCCAAGTTGAGTCGGATATTGATATTGATGTTTATGTACCGATCCCGCATCAATATCCAGAAGACAGGTTATCAACGAGTGGAGAATATACTACGGTCAGTCGAAATCATCATCAACTGACTCGTTGGGTATTCCCGATTAAACATCATTTAATATTAACGGATTTACTCACTCGTTATGACTTTGAGTCTTATCAATTAATTCACGCGCATTCATTATTCTCAAACGGTTGGCTCGCACTGCAACTTCATAAGAAATATAATATTCCATATGTCGTTGCTGTTCGTAATGCCGATATGCGCACATTCTTTCAAAGAATGCCTTGGATGAGAAAAACTGGGATTAACATCTTAAAGCATGCTTCAAAAATTGTATTTATTTCAAAAAATACTTACAACGAAATTTTTGAAACATACATCCCTGATTCTCTACAAGCTACTCTAAAAGAAAAAGCCCATATTATTCCAAATGGTGTCAGTGATTATTGGCATGATAATCGTTATAAAGATAAAAAGTCTAACTTGCATCAACCTTTAAGAATCGTCACAACCGGTAAGATTATGGCATTGAAGCGTTTCGTAGAATTAGCTGGATTAGTTCAAAGTTATTCTCCAGAACACTCGCCTGCTGAACTTCATATTATCGGTCCAAGTTGGGACGATTCCATTCTAAAAGAGTTACAACAAATGCCGGTCGTTACTTATCATGGTAAACAAGATATGGAAAGTATGAAAGAGTTATATCGCTCGATGGATATTTTTGCAATGCTCTCCTACCCTGAAACATTTGGTCTTGTTTATGTAGAAGCAATGAGCCAAGGCTTGCCAGTCATTTATACAAAAGGTGAAGGCTTTGATAATTTCTTCCCCAACAAAGAAATTGGGATGAGTGTGGATCATAAAAGTCAAACTGAGTTCAATCAAGCGGTTGATTACATTCGTCAAAATTATGCACAAATGTCTCAACAAGCGATGGAACAAATGCAAAGATTTAAATGGGATAAGATTAATCAAGAATATTTAAACTTATATCAATTAATTACAAAGGAGTCTATCAATGAGTAAAGTAAAAAAAGCAGTGATACCTGCTGCTGGTTTAGGAACTCGATTCTTACCTGCAACGAAGGCAATGGCAAAAGAAATGTTACCTATTGTAGATAAACCAACGATTCAATTTATTGTTGAAGAAGCTGTTGCTTCAGGTATTGAAGACATTTTAATTGTAACTGGTAAAAGTAAACGTCCGATTGAAGATCATTTCGACTCAAATATCGAACTAGAAGAACATCTTAGAGAAAATGGCTTAGAAGATTTGTTAGACATTGTTAACGATACAACCAATGTTAACTTATTCTTTGTCCGCCAAGCTTATCCTAAAGGTCTGGGCCACGCAGTTCTTCAAGCAAAAGCTTTCATTGGTGATGAACCATTCATTGTTATGCTAGGTGATGACGTGATGCAAAGTGAGGTTCCATTAACGAAGCAACTGATTAATGTTTATGACGAAACACATGCGTCTAACATTGCGGTTATGGAAGTACCTTATGAAGATACAAACAAATACGGTGTCATCGCACCAGAACGTGAATATGCTGAAGGGATCTATAATGTGGAGCGTTTTGTTGAAAAACCAAATCCAGAAGATGCACCAAGTAATTTGGCTATTATTGGACGCTACTTATTAACTCCAGAAATATTTGAAATTTTAGAAAACCAAGCACCTGGTGCTGGTAACGAAATTCAATTAACTGATGCGATCGATACATTAAACAAATCGCAACGCGTCTTTGCTAAACGCTTTGATGGTAAAAGATATGATGTAGGAAGTAAATTTGGCTTCCTTGAAATGAGTGTCGAAATTGGTCTGGATCATCCAGAAATTAAAGATGAATTAAAACAACATATCATTGCCTTAGGTAAAGAACTTAAAGCATAAAAAATTGAGGGAATCCGAATGGACTCCCTCAATTTTTCTATTCACCTTTTTGCTTTGTCATTAAAACTGGGCCTTCTTTAGTGATTGCAATTGAATGTTCAAATTGTGCACAATATCCACCGTCACGCGTACGAGCAGTCCAACCATTATCATCCATTTTCATCTTCCAAGTTCCCGTTGTAATCATTGGTTCGATTGTAATGGTCATACCCTCTTTTAAGCGTAGACCTTTCCCAGCTAAACCGTAGTGAGGAATTGCTGGCTCTTCGTGAATTGTTGGGCCAATACCATGTCCAATAAAGTCACGAACAACACCGAAACCTTCGCCTTCTGCATAAGTTTGAATTGCATGACCGATATCTCCAATACGGTTCCCTACAACAGCTTGTTCGACACCTAACATTAATGCTTTATAAGTGACATCAACTAGACGTTGGTGCTCTGGAGTTAATTCTCCAACAGCGTATGTCCAACAGCTATCAGAAATTGCACCATTTAAGTCAACACAAAAGTCAACATTCGCAATGTCACCGGCTTTAAGTACATACCCTGATGGGAAACCGTGACAGATTTCGTCATTCACACTAATACATGTTGCGTATTTATACCCTTCGTAACCAATTTGAGCTGCGACTGCCCCAGCGCCTTCAATACGTTTTTGAACGAATTTATCAATCTGATTCGTCGTAACCCCTGGTTTGATAAAGTCGCGTAATTCTTCATGAATACTTGCTAATATCTCTCCAGATTCTGTCATTTGTTCTATTTCTCTTTGTGATTTTAAAGTAATCATTCTTATTCCCTTTCTTTTATTCCCATTCTATATTTATGACACTTGCTATCTTATTATTGCTCTCATTAAAAATAACTTGTTGAGTTTGTTTACTCTCTTCCAAATCAGCTTGATTACAGATAGCCACAGTGTCTTGTGGGAGTATTTCTTTCTCGTATTTAACTTGGATGCGTTTCATCTTGTAGTTTCTGCTAATATTAGACGGAATAGTACGGTACGCCCACCTCAGATAGACCAGATTATTCACATGCAAGTTCTCATCGATATCACTTTCATCAATACCAACTCGAATATCTTCTTCGTTTGCCACATTCGTGAATGCTTTAATCTTCGAAAATTCAATTGTATAAGATGAGTCAATAATATCTTCCGTTTCTAAAGGAGCTGGATTAATTCTAACTATTCGACGCTTCTCCATATCAATGGCTGCGAACTTAGCGAATACTTCATATAACAATTGTCCATCACTCACAACGCTATAACGTCGAGTACAGAAGAAACGGTTAACTTCAATGAGTCGTGTATCAATCTCAAGTGTAGCATTAAGTTCTGCTTCTTTAAGAATTCGAATCTCATATTGAGTGATGACCCATGTATGATTTTCTTGAATGAATTTAACATTCAATTGATTCTGTAAATAATTATCATGTAAGCCACTTACTTCCATGGCTTTCTCTAATATCTTTGTCAAATCGATTTGAGTCGTTCCAGGGATTATCAAATCATCTGTTACAACCAATTCTTTGCTGACTACTTTTAACTTTGAATCTTCCATCGATCCTGTAACCCCCTAATATTGCTATAAAAACAATTATACCAAAAAAATTCATAACTAACAGAAAAGAAGCATAATAAAAAAGGATTATTGAATATTTAAGAGTTGCTCGTTTTAATCGTCCTATATTTGCTTATTTATGACACTAAAAAAACTAGTCGGATAGAATCCGACTAGCTTTAATCATTTAAATAAATATTAACGCATTTGGCGTAGGATAAATGAAACAATTGCAATAAGAACGACCGCACCTAGTAGTGCAGGAATAATGAACAATCCACCAATTTCAGGACCAAAGCCTGATAAAAATTGATTCCCGATCCATGAACCGACGAAACCAGCAATAATATTACCAATTACACCGCCTGGGATATCGCGTCCCATAATCATTCCAGCTATCCATCCGATGATACCACCGACGATTAGTGACCATAACCAACCCATATTATTCATCTCCTTTTTTTAATTATACAAAACATTTTCATTTTGTAACTTTATTATATCAACTTGTGGCTATTATTGCGAATATAAAGGCTTGAGAACAGGCTTTCATTTTGAAAAAATTATAAATAAGTCTTTAAAACGTTGATGTAACAATGTTTTTTGTTAACATTCAGTTCACAATATATATCCTCAATTTTTATCCCTTACTTGCCCTGTTTTTCATTTTATATAATGATTATCATCTTTCTGTTATAATATGTAAAGTATTATGTCAGTTGGAGGGATAACATGGGAAAAATATACCCAAGTAAATTACAATTTAATGATGAAATCCGCGTGTTGAGCCCTAGCTCTTCAATTAAACGCGTGAATTCTGAAGCTGATAACGAGAAGCTCGTCAAATACTTCGCAGATCTCGGTTACACGATTAGCTACAGTCGGCATATCGATGAGATGGATGAAATGAATTCAGCTTCCATTAAAAGTCGCGTCGAAGATTTACACGATGCATTTCGTGATCCTCAAGTTAAAATGATTTTAACTTCGATTGGTGGGTTTAATTCGAATGAATTACTACCGTATCTGGACT
Source organism: Ruoffia sp. FAM 20857 (assembly GCF_045528645.1). Classification (NCBI taxonomy): domain Bacteria; kingdom Bacillati; phylum Bacillota; class Bacilli; order Lactobacillales; family Aerococcaceae; genus Ruoffia; species Ruoffia sp. FAM 20857. The sequence continues at coordinate 45,461 of NZ_JBGQRB010000005.1, read as the reverse complement.
ATGAGTTAATTAGAAGTAACCCAAAAATACTTTGTGGTTATTCTGATACTTCCGCTTTGCAAAATGCTATTTTTGCTAAAACAGGTTTAGTAACTTATAGTGGTCCAGCCTATTCCTCTTTTAAGATGAAGGAACTTCAGGATTATCAGACTAATGCTTGGCAAGCGGCGATAACTAAACATTCTTATAACTTAAATCCAAGCGACTTCTATACGAGTGATGAATGGTTTATTCCAGAAAAACCTCGGGATCTAAAAGAAAATGAATGGACAGAATACTCAAGTGGTAAGGCTAGCGGAACTGCTATTGTTGGTAATTTAAATACTTTTAATTTACTTCAAGGGACTCAATATATGCCTCAAGTCGATGATGCGATCTTATTTATCGAAAGTGCGGAAGAAAACGATGCCTTTGACTTTGCCAGAAATCTGGCTTCATTATTACAAGTTTATCCTGAACCTGCTGCCGTTATTATTGGTCGCTTTCCTAAAGAATCAGACATGAGTGAAGATACACTTCACTACATATTGAATAAGCATTCGATTTTACAAAGCATTCCGGTCATCTACAATGTGAACTTCGGTCATACTCAACCAATCTTTACATTCCCTATTGGTGGAACAGTTGCTATCAACACAGCTGCTCTTTCACTTTCAGTTGTTCAAGGTTAATTTTCAATCAAAACTAAAACCAGCGATGCCCATATTGGAATCGCTGGTTCTTTATTTATCTCATTGTTACAAATTCTTCTGCACCTGTTGGGTGAATAGCAATAATTGAGTCAAATTGAGCTTTTGTAGCCTTCATCTTCATCGCTACACCAAAGCCTTGAATCATCTCATCAACGCCTTCTCCGATACCATGCAAGCCAATAACGACTTCTTCTGGCCCATAACATACGAGTTTAAATTTATTTTGTTCACGATGCCAAGCTGCAGAAGCATACATTGAATAGAAAGTATTTGTATACACTTTAATATTCTCTTCACCAAACTCTTTAATCGCGTCTTTCTCTGAATATCCAATTGTACCAATCGCTGGATGGCTAAAGATAACAGTTGGAATATTTGTATAATCAATTGCTGAAGTTGCCCCATTATTAAATAAATATTCCGATAACGTACGCCCTGCTCTAATCGCAACTGGAGTTAAATCAACACGATCAATCACATCACCAATCGCGTAAACGCCAGCTTCTTCAGTTTCATGACCATCATTGACATTGATTTGTCCTTTTTCATCAACCGTGATGGCAGTATTTTCTAAACCTAAATTTTCAGTATTAGCGACACGTCCAACGGCTGCAACAACACGGTCAACAACTAGTTTCACTTCGCCGTCTACTAAACATTCGATTTTATCACCATTTTTACGGTATTCAGTAAAGGTGGTATTAGGCATATGTGTCGGTCCATCTTCATTGATTGCGCCAAGTAGCAAATCACTTAACATGTCATCAAAAGAACGTAATGGTTTTTCATATCTTGTGACTAATGTCGTATCAACCCCTAAGTTACTCATTACTTGTGATAATTCAACGGCAATGTAACCTGCACCAACGACAGCTACTTTCTCAGGTAAAGTCGTCCAGTTGAAGAAATCATCTGAGTTATCAACTAATTCTCCACCCGGTACTTCTACCTTACTTGGGCGTCCACCTGTCGCGATTAAGATGTTTTTAGCTGTTAATGTTTCGCCGTTTACTTCAACGGTGTGTCCATCAACGAATGATGCGTGACCTCTATATAAAGTTATGCCATTTTTTTCAATGTTATTCTCATAACCTGATCTTGAACGACTGACGTAACCATCACGTGCTTCACGAAATTCAACAAAGTTAAAGCTTGTGTTTTCAGCATGGAAACCATATCCAGGTCCGTATTTATGAATACTATCCGCAACTCTTGAGGCATACCAACTAACTTTCTTAGGGACACACCCACGGTTTACACACGTTCCCCCTAAATCAACGGCCTCAATTACCGCTACTTTTGCTCCATGCTCTGCCGCACGGTTTGCAGAAGAAATTCCGCCACTTCCTCCACCAATAACTATATAATCAAATTCTACCATATTTATATTCAGTCCTTTCTTTCTAACCATACTGCAGCCATTGTTTGACTGGCAGGAATCACTGCATTTATCTTACCATGATTATCATATGCTTTATAAAATAATTGCCCTGCGTTGTTATAACCAAATGCATAGACTAACAGCCAATGATTTCCATACTTACTTCCAAACGCTTTAGTTGTTCCAACAATAACTGGGTAGGGCTTTGCTTGAGATAACTCTTTCGTAACGATTGGATTACTAATAAGATGCCACCTTGGTTTATAATCGACGTCCTCGAACAGAGCTTTTAATCCACCGATTAAATCCCAAGGGTAAGTCCCTTTATACCAAAATCGACCATCAATGCGTGGTTTTAATCCAATAATTAAGTCATCCATAGATAATTCTTTTTCATAATCTTTCTGAATAACGTAATGTGCCAAAGCTGCAGCAGTATATGTACCACAATAGCCAGGAAATTCGCGATTAACATATTTACGATAAACCTTCATAGCGCGTGGGTTTATCCCTGTCCATTCAGTTGGCCAATCTTTTCTAGTATACTTTTGTTTTTTCACAATTCTTACCCTACTTCCCTATATTAGTCTACTATATCTATGAAAAATGTACTAATTAATTGCTTAAACGCATCATAATAAATAAAAAAGAATACTAACCGCTGATTGGCAGTTAATATTCTAAAAAATACATTCATTTTCTAAACAGACTTAAGCTTGTTTACGAATACCGTCGTATTTGTATTGATGCGCTTCGATCGTTTGCGAATAAAAATCTAATATCTCTAGCGTCGCATTACCCCAAGTATATTTTAGCGCTTCCGAACGCCCTTTAAGTGAAAGTTTTTGCATTAATAATGGATTATCCACACTATTAATTGCCTTCATTAAACTTTCAGTATTACCAGATTCATAGATTAAGCCTGTCTCCTTATCCGTAATTTGTTCAACGGTTGGTTCGCTTTCAGCGGCAATGACAGGTATGCCTGACGCCATCGCTTCCGAGATTACTAAACCAAAGGTCTCTGATGTTGATGGGAAGACAAAAGCATCTCCTGTCGCAAAGGCTTTAGACAAATCTTCACCATGCTTAAAGCCTAAAAAGTGCGTCTTCGTTCCAGCAAAGACTTCTTCTAAGCGTTCTCTGTCTGGCCCATCTCCGACAATGGCTAGACATAAATCATCTCGCTCATCAAAGATTGCACGTAAATGATCGATATCCTTCTCTGGAGCCAATCTTCCAACGTAGACTAATAATTTATTATTTGGATTATTGTCCGTTAATTCATTATATAATTCTTGATCAAAATATTCTGGATGACGCCCTTCAATATCAATTCCTCGAGGTAAGACACCATGAGTGGGAATCATCTCATCATTCAGTTCATCCATTAAGCTTTGTGAGACTGTAATATTAACGTCAGACTTTGTATGCCAAAAACGAATATAATCCCATAGAACTGGTTTAAATAAACTCATATTATAATGGTCTAAGTAATTCGGTAAATGAGTATGGTATGACGTTATTAAAGGGATATTTAACTTATTTGCATAGTGAACAGCCGATGAAGCCAATGAGATTGGATTCACAGCATGTACCACATCTGGCTTAAATTTCTTGAAAATAGACTTTACCTTTCGAGAAGGTAAACCCCATGGACGCGATCCATATAATGGAAATGTCACTGTTTCAAGCCCGTAAACTGGTACTCCTTTATAGTCGCTTATACCAAGATCCGGTGAAATAACAATAACTTCATGACCAATTTCTTTTAATTGAACAACAAAGTTTGCCAAGCGAGTGCAAATACCATCCGTCGCTGGGACAAAAGTTTCTGTTACGATTGCTATACGCATATTATCCTCCCACTACAAAGCCACTTAATCTTTTCCTACTCTGATTATACCCCTCGATTGTAAATTTAGAGCTAAATGAATGTAAAGTTTATGTAAATTTGTAAATTTACACACGTTTTCTTCTATTTTGAGCTTGTTTATCTTGGTTTTTCGACCCTTTTGTTTCAGTTGGATCAATTAATATTCTATTTTTTAATACTTTCTCGGTTAATGGAATATTCTCTTCTTTTAAGATGGCTGCTAAATCATTCGCTTCTTGTTGATTTAATAATGAGATAACAATACCTTCACGGTTCATTCGACCTGTCCGTCCTGATCTATGAATATACGTTCGGCTATCTTGGACACGGTTATAATGAATGACGTAAGGAACTTCTGAGATATCCATCCCTCTACTAGCAACATCGGTTGTTAGAAGATAAGTAACGTCATGATTTTTAAATGCTCGAATCGCATACTCACGTTCTTGTTTACTCGCATCACTATGTAAGACAACGACAGATACATTCTCATAGATTAACTTCGCTGCCACTTCTTCAATTTGATTAATCTGTTCGAAGAATACAATGGCTCGCATGTTATCCATCTGAGCTAAACGTTTCAGTTCATCCACTTTATAGCGATTATTAACCGTAATGAAATAATGTTGAATATGGCTAACTGATTCTTGCGAATCAATGCGGATGACTTTAATGTCATTATTCTCCGCTTTTCGATCATTGACAAATTCCTCTGTCATTGTCGCACTTGCATAAACTTTTTGAACATCACGCATCAGTGTTTGTTGAATTGATTCGATCGTTCTTTTATGTTCATCTTTAAATAAATAATCTGCTTCATCAAAAACAATGGTTTTTACTAGGTGAACTTTTATTTTTTTCGTCTTGCTTGTTAACTCGATAAAGCGTCCAGGTGTTGCAATAATAAGTTCTGGCTTATCTTTTAACTTATCGATTTGGCGTTTAATATTTGCACCACCGATGAGCGTTTGTGTTTTAATGCCTACAACTTTACCCCATTCGCGTGCCACTTCACCAATTTGCATCACTAATTCTTGTGATGGCGCTAGAATAATTGCTTGCAACGTTTTATTTGCTTCAATTTGATTCAATATAGGTAGTAAGTAAGCTAATGTCTTACCCGTACCCGTTGGGGATACAGCAATGACGTCGTTCCCCTCTGATGCTTCTTTAAATAATTGCTCTTGAACCGGTGTAGGTTCTTGAAATTCTTTCTCTTTCCAAAATTCTTGGAGTTCAGTTCTAAATGTATTAAGCATTATATGCTCCTTCTCTTATCTTCTATTTCTGTTCTTCAGTGTCAAAAGAAATATTCGCTGATTTACGTAGTAACTCCATTGTTTGTGCCACTTGTAAGCTTAGTTGTTTCCAATCTTCATAGCGCACTTTTTGGTGAATACTATCCGGATTATTAATCACTTCAGCAAAATTCAGTAACTCATCATACATATAATTCTCTGGTTTGTAATCAATCACATCTGCCTTTTGACCTTCTTGGTTTATTAACTCAACTTTACTAATGCGACTCACGTCGTGGATAATAATGGTCTCATCGTCTACATAAATTTCACTTGGCAGTTTTGAATGCACTGCTTTAGAGATAAATATCGATACTTGAAATTTATCATATGTGAATAAAATTGTACCGAAAATATCGACACCATTTTCCCCTTTTTGAGCGTTGTAGCGCACTGATTGAGGTAAACCAAATAAATCAAGGACGACATAAACTGGGTATACACCTAAATCCATTAATGCCCCACCTGAAAACTCAAGGTTGAAGACATTTGGTGCAATCTGGTGATTATCCATTGTTTCACGATATTGAACATATTTGGATGAGTATTGCCCAAAATTAAAGTTAGCCCCTAAAAACGGCTGCTTAGAAGCTTTTATCTTATTCTGAACTAACTGCTTCATTCGACGATAATTACGCGTATGAATATGCAAAGCACCTTCAAAAATGAAGACATTCATGCGTTTCGCTTCTTCATGTGCTTGATGCCATTCTTCAACACTTGAAAACATTGGCTTCTCAATGATGACATGCTTTCCAGCTTTTATCGCTTGCATTGCTTGTTCAAAATGCATGCTATTGGGACTTGCGATATAAATCAAATCAATTTCTGGATCAAATAAAATATTATTTAATTGGTCCGTATAGTAGTCTGTCTTGTAAATCGTCGCAATATCTTTTGCTCGGTAAGCACTTCGTGAATAGATTCCTTTAATCTTATATAGATTGGTCAGTTGACTAGCTTTAATAAATTGCTCTGTTATCCATGAAGTACCAATGGTTCCTACGTTTATCATTGAACTCCTCCTCTTATATTAACTGCTCTTCGTCAATGGCTTCTAAATAGGTCTGAATGGCTTGAGTAACTTCTGAAAGACTATTTTCTTCAAAAGGTGATTTTAAGTTAGCGAGTTTCACAATTTCTTGGAATGATTTCGTTCCACCTACACGACAAATGTTTAAGTAATCAGACCAGAAGCTATCGTCTTCTTTCACATGACTTCGCTCCCAGAACTGAAAGGCACATACTTGGGCTAATGTGTAATCAATATAGTAGAATGGTGAGTTGAAGATATGGCCTTGTCTAAACCATAATCCACCTTGCTCATAAAACTCATTGTCATCATATTCTTTCCAAGGAGTGTATTGTTTCTCTAATTCACGCCATTTTGAACGACGTTCTTCTGGTGTCATTGTTGGGTTTTCATACACTTCATGTTGGAAGTGATCTACTAAGACACCATAAGGTAAGAAGGTCACGGCTTCTGAAAGATGAGCGTATTTGTATTTTTCTACTTTGTCACCGAAAAACTCATCCATATATGGCCATGCGATAAATTCCATACTCATCGAATGGATTTCACAACTTTCATGCGTTGGCCAAATTAACTCAGGTTCATTAATCCAACGTGAACGATAGAGTTGGAAAGCATGCCCAGCCTCGTGTGTTAATACATCCACGTCTCCTGAAGTCCCATTAAAATTAGCAAAAATAAAGGGAGCATTGAAGTTCGGGATATGAGTACAATACCCTCCACTTTGCTTACCTGACTTAGTTAATAAGTCCATTAAATCATGTTTAACCATAAAGTCGAAAAAGTCCGCAGTTTCAGGTGACATATCTGAATACATCTTTTCAGCTTTTTGAATCAACTCATACGCAGTCCCAATAGGTTTCGCATTTCCTGTTGGAAAGCTTAAGTTTAGATCGTAATATTTTAACTCATCTAACTCTAAACGTTTCGCTTGGCGGTCATAAATATATGTTGATAATGGCACAATTTGTTCCAAGACTTCACGACGGAATACTTCAACATCCGAACGTGTATAGTCTAGGCGGTTCATTCTCGCATAGCCCATCTCCACAAAATCTTTAAAGCCAAGACTGGTTGCCATCTCATGACGGACTTTGACTAATTCATCGTAAATGCGATCAAAATCAGCTAAGTTCTCTTGGAAAAAGTTTGCATATAATTCAGAAGTCGCTTTTCGTTCCTGACGGTCAGTTGACTGCATGAATGGTGTCAAACCAGATAAGTTATAAGTTTCTCCCTTATAATCAATTTCCGCTGATGCGATGAGTGAATCATATTCTGAGACTAATTTATTCTCTTGTTGTAATAAAGGTATAATAGTTGGGTCAAATACTTTTAGAGAGTTCTCAATAATATCAAAAAATGGTGCTGCAATTTCTTGTTTTAATTCAGATAGAAAAGGTGAGTTTAAAATTGCACGATAATAATCAGTTTCCCATTCTGAAATAATTGGTAGCTGTTCATTCCAAAAATCACTTTCTTTTTTATAAAAAGCATCTTTTGTATTAATAGAGAAACGAATTTCTGCTAACTCTGATTGCGTATTTATTTCATTTTGTAATGCTTGTATCTCATGAATGCCTTCTAAGGCTTCCTTGACAGAATTAGCATTTTTAATTTGGTCAATATTTTCTTGGTAGTCTTTTTTGAAAATATCTAGGTCTGGTCGATTATAATTAAATTCGTTAAATTTCATACACACACGTCCTTCATTTACTGTAATGCTATTATACCACAGGTTCAGTTATAAGCTTGTTATTTTGGGATAGTTCTAGTGAATTATTTTTTATAAGGGATTAAAAAAGACAACACAAAATAAAAAAGTTAACTGCATTTTAATAGTCAATTTATTAGCAAAACCTTGACTTTGTCGTGTATAATAGTATGTTGACAATAATAGAGAAATATAACCAATTAATAGGAGGTGTCTTTATGCATCAAGATTCAACTAACGAAGGAACCCCTAATGAAAAAAAGACGACTAAAAATCGCAGTGAAGTTTTATATAACATTGAGCAAAAACTAAAACTCTTACCTGATTTACCAGGATGTTATTTAATGCGAAACGCGAACGATACCATTATATATGTAGGTAAAGCTAAGAATTTACGTAATCGTGTGCGTTCTTACTTTAGGGGTGCTCATGATGCTAAGACAACAAAATTAGTATCTGAAATCGATCATTTTGAAACAATTATAACTAACAGTGATAAAGAAGCGCTGATTCTTGAGATTAATCTTATTCAAGAATATAAGCCAATTTATAACATTCGACTCAAAGACTCAACAATGTATCCTTATCTAAAAATTACTAAAGAAGAAGATCCTCAATTAATTATTACGAATGAAGTGAAAAAAGATGGGGGAACTTACTTTGGTCCCTTTCCAAATGTTTATGCCGCAACTAGTACCCAACAATTATTGCACCGAGCATATCCTTTAAGAAGATGTGCTAAAAACGAAAAGCGTGCCTGCTTTTACTATCACCTTGGCCAATGTATTGGACCTTGTGATCATAAAGTAGAACAAGCGGAATATGATGCTCAGATTGAGAATATCAAAAAATTCTTTGCAGGCAACGTCGACAGTATTAAAAATGACTTACGTTCAAAAATGGACACTGCTGCAGAAAAATTAGACTTTGAACAAGCAGCGGATTACCGTGATCAAATTAGTTATATCGAAAAAACAATTGAACGCCAAGTCATTATGAGTCAGGACTATGACAATATGGATGTCTTTGGTTACACCCTTGATCGTGGTTGGTTATCGATTCAAACCTTTATGTTGAGACAAGGTTCGATTCTTAAACGTAAAGCCGCCATCTTCCCTAGCTATAATAATCCAGAAGAAGAAGTCACGACTTATATTGCGCGATTCTATAAAGAAGAATCACAACTCATGCCTAAAGCGGTACTCGTTCCAAGTGATGTTGATAATCATTTATTAAATGAATATCTTGAAGTTCCAGTATCGACACCCCTTCGTGGGAAAAAACGTAGCTTATTAGAACTTTGCGAAAAAAATAGTCGCATTGCTTTGGATGAAAAATTCAGATTAATAGAGATGAGCGAAAGAAAAACTTTAGGTGCCATTGACGAATTATCAGATGCTTTAAATATTCCGCAAGCAAACTATATCGAATCGTTTGACCATTCTAATATCCAAGGATCAAACGCAGTATCAGGTATGGTTGTTTACCGCGACGGGAAGCCTGAGAAAAAGAACTACCGTAAATTCAAAATTAAAACTGTCGAAGGTGCCAATGAGTTCGCATCAACTCAAGAAGTCATTCGTAGACGTTACACAAGACTGCTACGCGAAGAGAAACAATTACCTGACTTAATCCTAATGGATGGTGGGAAAATTCAAATTAGAGCAGCTAGAGATGTGTTGGAGAATGAATTAGGCATCACAATTCCGGTTGCTGGTATGGTAAAAGATGACAAACATAAAACTGCTGCCTTAATGGACGGTTATAGTGAGGAAATAATTCCTTTAGAACCAACAAGCCAAGTCTTCCACTTCCTACAAAGAGTCCAAGATGAAGTCCATCGCTATGCGATTAGCTATCATAGAAATGTCCGTTCGAAATCTCAGTTTGGATCAATCTTAGATAGTATTGAAGGTGTTGGACCGAAGACCCGCACAAAATTATTAAAGCACTTTAAAAACTTACAAAGAATGAAAGAAGCAGACATTGAAGAGTACCGTCATATCGGTGTTCCTCAACCGACTGCAGAACGTATTATAGAAACACTGAATGATGAAGAAAAACTTCAGAGTAAGTAATACTGTTTTGGTTTAACTTTGTCTAGTTGTGTCCCTGAGATTTTCTCAGGCATCATTTTTCACGAATTTCATCCCTGAATATTTCTCAGGGATGGTAAGGTGCCTTGAGAGTTTCTCAGGCATCATTTTTCACGAATTGGATCCCTGAATATTTCTCAAGGATGGTAAGGTGCCTTGAGAGTTTCTCAAGCATCGTTTTCACGAATTGGATCCCTGAAAAATTCTCAGGGATGGTAAGGTGCCTTGAGAGTTTCTCAAGCATCGTTTTTCACGAATTGGATCCCTGAAAAATTCTCAGGGATGGAAAGGTGCCCTGTGAGTTTCTCAAGCATCGTTTTTCACGAATTGGATCCCTGAAAAATTCTCAGGGATGGTAAGGTGCCTTGAGAATTTCTCAAGGAAATATTTTCATTGCAAACTAAAAAATCCTCACCTAGCAAAGTCATAATAGACTCTGCCGGGTGAGGATTTTGTTTTTATATTAATAGAAAACCATTACTGGTGTACCGTAATCAACGTTATTGTAAATTACTTCAACTGCGCCTAGAGGAGTGTTAATACAGCCAAGTGAACCACTTAATTGATAAACATTTCCACCAAATGATCCTTGCCAAGATGCATCATGAATTCCTTGAGCTTTATCGTCAAAGCGAATCCAGTAATTAACTGGCGTAGAATATTCTACTTTTGAGAATGGGTTGTAACCAACTAAGTTTGTATCAGTTAACATCTCAATAACAGCATTTGCTCCTGGTACGGTCTCAGCACCAATCTTACCTGAAACCATTGGCGTTTCAAGAATAAGTTGACCATCAACATATAAGAACATATATTGATTACTTAAATCGATTTCGACGTAAGTTGATCCAATATCATTTGCAGCACCAGCAATACCACCAGAACTGTAATAGATTGGTTCACGACTAACATCGTTACCTGCATGAATGTCACTAATTAACGCTTCTGCTTCTGCATCAGTGTCAATTGACCAACCTAGGATTCCAGGTGGCACAGTGACTTCACCTTGTAAAGTACTATTGAAAGTACGGTCTTTGTAGAATGTTGAATATTCCTCGTTAAGAGTACTTAAATATGCTTTCACAGATTCAGCATCGATAATTAATTCATTTGAAGAATCAAAATAAATCCAGTTTTCAATTTCATCTTGTGGAATTGTTACTTCTTCTCCAGCAATTTCATAAGTGATATTCACTGATGATACGGATTCAATTTCATCCATCACTGATGTAATTTCTTCACTTACTTCAGTTATTTCTGGTTGAGCATATGCTTCTTCCAAATCAATGGTATAATTCTCGTTTTGAATCCCTTCAACAATTGCTGATTCAAGACGACTAGGATCGATTTGGTTTCCAGCAGACCCTTCAACTACATAATAACCTTCAGTTTCGTCATAATCTACACCTGCATCTGTCGCCGCTTCACGTTCTTCATTAGAAAGACCTTGGGCTGACAAGCTATTAATTATTTCTTCTTCACTGAAGTTAATTTGCTCTTCTAAACCTTGATTGTACTCTTTATCTTCAAAGAAGCCATTGACCCAAGTCGTTGGATCTTGTGATAAGTATGACGCTTCTAATTCTGACTCAGTTTTATATTCAGGTTCTAGTTCACCTAGTTTCAAACGAGCAACTTCTTGCCCATCTTCTTCAAGAACAAATTCTTTGTCATTCAAATCTTCAATAACTTTCGCCTGTGCTTCGCTTAATGTTAAATTACTCACATCAACTGTTCCAAAAGTGGAATTCGCTGAAAATTTCTCAGAGTAAAACCCAACACCTGCAAAATATACAACTCCCATAATAAGCACAGTTGAAACGATAATTAATAATGTCTTTTTCATTACTTACCTACCTCTCTAAAGTTTCGCAATTATAGAGTAACATATTTGAAATGATTTGTGCTGATAATTCACACATTATTCAAAAAATCATTTGAGTACTTGTCCTTAATAAAAACTTAACCTTTTCTTATTGTTAAAAAAGTTAACGTTCGGGATTTTCCCCTCGAATATTAGGTTTATTCCTAAAATATTTTCTTGTAAAATCAAATTGATTTATATGAGATAAAATTATTATATGCAAAAAAAGCACCTAAATGCACAAGACATTTAGACGCTTAAAATTTAAAATTACATGTTAGCTAAAGTTTCTAAAATCAGTTTGTTCACAACTTGTGGATTAGCTTTACCACGAGTTTGTTTCATAATTTGTCCAACAAAGAATCCTAAAGCACGATCTTTACCGTTCTTGTAGTCTTCAACTGATCCAGGGTTAGCAGCAATTACTTCGTCAATGAGTGGTTGTAATTTAGCTGGGTCACTAAGTTGAGCCATTCCTTGTTCTTCAACAACTTTATTTGCGTCGCCACCTTTTTCAACAAGGTGTTTGAATAATTTCTTAGCAATTTTACTTGAAATTGTTCCATCAGCAATTAAGTTAATCATTTGTGCTAAGTTTACTGGTGTTAATTCAGTATCTTCTAAAGCGATTTGTTCTTTATTTAAGTGAGCTGAAACTTCACCCATTAACCAGTTAGATACTTGTTTAGGATCTGCACCTTCTTCAATTGTATTATCAAAGAAATCTGACATTACTTTTGTCTGAGTAAGAACCATCGCGTCATATTCTGGTAATTCGTATTCATTAACATAACGTAGACGTCTTTGGTCTGGCATTTCTGGTAATGATTCTTTCACTTCCGCAATCCACTCTTCTGTAATGTAAATTGGCGGAACATCTGGTTCTGGGAAGTAACGGTAATCTGCCGCTCCTTCTTTCGTACGCATTAAGATTGTGTCACCTGTTGTCTCATCATAACGACGTGTTTCTTGCTCAATCACGCCACCACTTCTTAATACATTTGCTTGGCGCACTTCTTCGTGTTCAAGACCTTTACGTACATATGTAAAACTGTTTAAGTTTTTAAGCTCAGTTTTTGTACCAAATTCTTCTTGGCCAAATGGGCGAAGCGAGATATTTGCGTCACAACGTAGTGATCCTTCTTCCATACGAACATCAGAAACTTCAGTAAATAAGATTTTCTCACGAACAGCTTCTAAGTAAGCATACGCTTCTGCTGGTGAATGCATATCTGCCTCAGAAACAATCTCGATTAATGGTGTACCTTGACGGTTTAAGTCAACGTAAGAGAAACCATCTGTTCCGTGAGTGTTTTTACCTGCATCCTCTTCTAAATGGACACGGTTGATACGAATACGACGGCGTTCACCTTCAACTTCGATATCAATATATCCGTTTGTTCCAATCGGTTGTGCATCTTGTGTAATTTGGTAGGCAGCTGGGTTATCGGGGTAGAAATAGTTTTTACGGTCAAAACTCATTTCACGCGCAATTTCACAGTTTAAAGCTAGTGCTGCTTTCATACCGTAATCTACAGCACCTTTATTTAATACTGGTAAGACACCTGGATATCCCCAGTCTTTTTCATTCGTGTTACTATTCGGTTCTGCACCAAAATGAGCTGGTGAAGTACTAAATATTTTCGAGTCAGTCTTTAACTCTACGTGGATTTCTAATCCAATGACAGTTTCAAAATTCATTATATCACCCTCCTAAAATTCCGGTACTTGGTTAACGTAATCATGATTTTTCTCAAAATCATAAGCAACTTGGTAAAGTGTTGATTCATTCATATGTTTACCAATTAATTGTAAGCCAATAGGCATTCCGTTACTATCAAAGCCTGCTGGAACTGACATTGCTGGTAGTCCTGCTAAATTGACAGGAACTGTTAATAAGTCCGATACATACATTTCAACTGGGTCCTCAATACGGCCACCAATCTTGAAGGCAGTACTTGTTGTAACAGGTCCCATAATTAAGTCATATTCGCTAAAGACTTTAATAAAGTCATCAATAATTAATGTTCTAACTTGAGCGGCTTTCTTAAAGTATTTATCAAATGCTCCTGAACTTAAACTGTAAGTTCCTAACATAATACGACGTTTAACCTCGTCACCAAAACCTTCACTACGAGATTGAACATAGATATCTTCAAGTGTTTTCGCAGATTCTGAACGGTAACCATAACGGATTCCGTCAAAACGTTGTAAGTTTGATGATGCTTCTGCAGAAGAAAGGATATAGTAAACATTAATTCCGTAAGGTGTATGTGGTAATGATACTTCGTCAACGATTGCACCTTGAGAAATAAAGTATTCTTTTGCTTTACTAATTGCATCACGAATCTCTTCATTAACTGCTTCAGATTGGTATTCTTTAGGAATCGCAATACGCATGCCTTCAATTGATTGACCAAGTTTTGATCTGTAATCTAATTCAGTATCAGGACGGCTTGTTCCATCAAGTTTATCGAAGCCTGCAATTGCTTCTAATACTAATGCATTGTCTTCAACAGTCGTTGTCATTGGTCCAATTTGGTCTAAACTTGAACCAAAGGCAATCGCGCCGTAACGAGAGACAGAACCGTATGAAGGTTTCATTCCTACAATCCCTGTAAAGGCTGCAGGGTTACGAACACTCCCCCCAGTATCTGTACCAAGACTTGCGGGAACTTGACGAGCAGCAACAGCAGATGATGATCCACCTGATGATCCACCTGGTACACGTTCTAAATCCCAAGGGTTTCTAGAAGTTTTGAAGTAAGATGTCTCAGTTGATCCACCCATCGCAAATTCGTCTAAGTTTAATTTACCAATAATAATAGCTCCAGCTTCTTTTAACTTCTTAATGACTGTCGCATCATAAGTTGGGTTGAAGTTTTCTAACATTTTAGATGAAGCGGTTGTTGTTAAACCTTCAGTAACGATATTATCTTTAATCCCAATTGGCACACCGTTTAATAATGGTGCGTCTTCACCGTACCCTACTTCATCGGCAGCTTTCGCCGCTTCTAAAGCTGCTTCTTTATTTAAAGCTAAGAATGAATTTACTTTCTCATCAGTCTCTTCAATGTAAGCAAAGATTGCTTCCGTTAATTCAACCGTTGTAAAATCGCCATTTCTTAACCCTTCTTGGATTTCAATAATTGTTGTTGGATATTTACTCATATTAAACTTCCCCACTTTCTAAGATGGCTGGTACTTGAATAAAACCACCTTCAGATAATGGTGCGTTTTTAAGTAGTGCTTCTGTTTTATTGCGTTCAATGGCTTTGTCTTCACGTAATACATTGATTAATTGATTACCGTGATACGTTGGTTTAACTCCCTCAGTATCTACTTCTTGTAACTGTTCAACCATATCGATAATACGTCCAAATTCTGGGACAAAGTTATCTAATTCATCGTCTGTATAACTAAGTTTTGATAACTTAGCGACGTGTTTGATTTGATCTTGACTTAACATTCAATTCATCCTTCCTTATCAGTTTATTTTTTGAAAATATGGCTTTGATATTGTGTCGCCCCTGCTGGTCGGCCTACGTAGGCTTCTACGCCAGCGTCAGATATGACTTTAATTTCAATGGCTACCCCTTCAGGTAAAGTTCTTTGCGAGACATCGGTAATATGTTGAGTCAACGCTGTAATTTCTGTTTGTTTATAGAACTGTGAAACAATTTCTACATTTAAGGAAGCCAATCCTCCGTCAATGTATAAAGCCTCTCCAGAGATACCATTTAAATTAGGGAAGAAATTAATAATTTCATTATTAAAATTATCAAAATATGCGTATTGATCGCTTTGGTCGCTCGCTTCGATGATTGGTAACGCAATACGATATTCATTGTTTTCTGTCCAGTCAGTCACAGAGTTTCCTTCTCGAGAAATACCATCTAATACATACGTTCCACCGACAACTTCATCGCTTGGAGCTGCTCGGTAAATACCAACGACGATTGGAACTGAACGTAATTCTTCTGTGTTTCTTAGACGCCCGACAATGATATTTGCGAATTGTCTACCACGTTCACGCATTTCACCCACTGAGATTTCTTGTTCGTGGATTACGCCATCAGCATCAGTATATTCATAAGTACTATTCATCGCAAGACCAAGAACAATTCCACCTAAAGCAAAGCCTTCTTCAGTCTCTACCATTAAGTTTTTCTCAGCTACTTGGGATAAATAAATCGGAGTTGATTGCACATTTGTCACGATTTGCTCGTTCTCTTCTGCGCCTTCTTCTGTAACATCTTCTGGGTCATCAGCTGGATCAACGGATTCATCTGAGGCCAGTGATTCCTCTAAACTTGATTGAGTTTCTGCATCTCCTTCCGGTAAGGCTGGATTCAAGCCTTCTGGATTGGTTGCTGACTCTCTTGCTAACCAACTCGTCATCGTTGCTTCATCTATAATTTGCCCTTCTTGCATAAAATACTGTTCAGTTGGAAAGACTTGTTTACTTATGCGAAGTAATCCTTCCTCAAATGCACGAATATTCGCTGCAGAACTTAAATTATTGTTTGAGCTCGCTGATGCACCAATTTGGTATTGACCATCGATTATTACTGCACGATAAAAATCGCTTGATAATTGATTGGTCGTCGTTTGAACCGTTACTTCATCTGGATTAGTTGGCTCATCCTCTTGTGCTTGGGACCTTACTTGCGTCACGCCTCCTGCTAGCATTAAGCAAGCAAGTAGTATAGATACATTCATTCTTATCTTTTTATTCATGTAATTACTCGCTCTCTTTTAATTTTTCTAGAAAAGTTTCTTCGTCCATGATTGCAATTCCAAGGTCTTGTGCTTTTGTCAATTTACTTCCGGCTGATTCACCAGCAACTAAGTAATTTGTATTTTTTGATACACTTCCAGTCACTTTCGCTCCGAGGTTTTCCAATCTTTTTTTGGCTTCCCCACGCGTTAAAGTTTCCATCGAACCTGTAAGGACAACGGTTTGATTTGCAAAGAAGTTATCCTTCAGATCAATCTCCTCAGGCACAACACCTAAGTAGTCTGTGTTGACTCCCGCTTCTTGTAATCTTTGAATCAGTTCGTTCGATTCTTCCATTTCAAAATATTCAACAATCGCTTGACTAATCATGGGTCCGATGCCATCAATGGTCTCAATATCTTCAATCGATGCTTTCTGAATTGCTTCAATCTTTCTGAATTTTTCAGAAATTAAACGAGCAGCTTTTGATCCGACATGGCGGATACCTAAACCAAAGAGTAATCTTTCTAAAGAGTTACTCTTTGATTCTTCAATCGCATCTTGATATTTTGTTGCGGATTTTTCTTTTGTATTTGGAAGTGTTAAGAAATCTTCTTGCTCTAATGTGTATAAGTCACTTGGATCCGAAACCAATGCTTGATTGATTAAGTGTTCCATAATCTTATCACCTAAACCAGTAATGTTCATCGCATTTCTTGAACTGAAATGAATCATCTTCGCTAACTTCTGCGCTGGACATAAAGGATTCACACATCTTAGGGCAACTTCTTCATTCAACCGTACTAATTCAGCGTCACAGCGTGGACACGTAGTTGGTATCGGTAATGGTTGCGAGTCTTCTGGGCGTTGACTCATAACAACACTCACGATTTCTGGGATAATATCTCCTGCCTTATGAATCTCTACGGTATCTCCAATGCGAACGTCTAAAGCTTCGATTAAATCCACATTATGTAAGGAAGCTCTTTGAACAGTCGAACCAGCTAATTGAACCGGGTCCATCACGGCCGTTGGTGTAACAACGCCCGTTCTTCCCACTGTCCACTCAACTTCATTCAGTTTAGTTTCCGCTATATCTGCTTTGAATTTATAAGCGATCGCCCATCTTGGGGCTTTGACGGTATAACCAAGTTGTTGCTGTAGGGCAACGTCATTGACTTTAATAACGATACCATCAATTTCATATGGTAAATCATGGCGTTCTTCTTCAATTTGATGAATAAAATCCATCACTTCAGTTTGATTTTTGCATAATTTTCGTAATGGGTTTGTTCTAAATCCTAAAAATTGTAATTGCTCGAATAATTCTGCTTGTGACTCTACATCAAAATCATCATTGTATAAAGCACTATATAAGAACATATTCAATCGACGTTTTGATACGGCTTTTGGATCAATTTGTCTTAACCCACCAGCGGCAGCATTACGTGGATTGGCGAATGGTACTTCACCTGTTTCTTCGCGTTCGTCATTCAGTTGCTTAAACACATCTTTTGGCATATAAGCCTCACCACGTACTTCAACGGATACGGGCTCTTTCAACTTCAGTGGTAATGAACGAATGGTGCGAAGGTTTGTCGTAATATCTTCTCCAACCGTTCCATCTCCACGAGTTGCACCTCTAACGAAGGCGCCATTTTCATATGTTAAAGCAATCGCTAAACCGTCGATTTTGCATTCGACCATAAATTCAACTTCTTGCTCGGTTTGGTTTTGTACGCGTTGAATAAATGCTCCAACTTCTTCCTCGTTGAAGGCATTCCCCAAACTATACATTGCTTCGGCGTGTTCAACTTTCGTAAAACCTTCTAATAATTGGTCCCCAATTCTTTGAGTCGGAGAATCAGATGTAATCCATTCTGGATGTGCTTTTTCAAGGTTTTCCAGTTCATTATACATTTGGTCGTATTCTGCATCCGTGATATTTGGTTTGTCTAGCACATAATAATTATATGCGTGATGATTCAGCTCACTTTTTAGCTGCTCGAGTCTTTCTTTTGCCTGTTCTAAATCTTTCGATTGAACCATTTATACCATCACTCCTAAAAAGCCATTTACGTTAATAGCAGTCTTCATTTCTTCGTCAAGTATATCATTCTTTACTGTTTCTATCAGTAAAAACATTCACTCTCTACTCCACTTTGCTTATTGGAGCAAAGGATGCTAGTAATTCTTTAATGCCTTGTGAATCGAAGGCAATACTTAGTAAAGCATTACTTCCAGAACCTTTAACATTAACGACAGTTCCAACTCCCCAAGTACGGTGATCTACTTTATCACCAACTGTATAATTTGTATCTGAATTGTTTGTGACTTTTTTCTTCAATGCTCCAGTTGAACCGCCTTTTGGACGCTGACTTAATAGAACATTTCTAGCCGCTTGGCTTGATCGTTTTCGCCCTTGCTGTCTGGTATTTTGAGAACGGATGACCGTTTGGAAAGATTGACCGACATGCTCAATCAAACTTTGGTCTATCTCAGATACGAATCGACTTGGGGCATTATGTTGATATCTACCATATAATAGTCGGCTTCTAGCTGCTGTTAGGTATAGTTGCTCTTCGGCACGTGTCATTCCAACATATGCGAGTCGTCTCTCTTCCTCTAACTCATCATCGCTTTCTGACGCACGACTTAATGGGAATAAGCCTTCTTCCATACCAACAATGAATACGTAAGGGAATTCTAGTCCTTTAGCTGCATGCATCGTCATTAAGGTAATTTGGTCTACGGTTTCTTCTTCCGACGTATCTGAAACAAGTGATAATTCTGTTAAGAATAAAGTTAAACGAATTCTTGGAGCCTGTGTATCAAGTGGTTCTTCTGTTGCTCCATCTTCTTCATCAGCAAAGTCAGGGTCGGTTTCGATAATATCTTCCAAGTCCATTTGGTCAAACTCTTTTGTAACTGACGCGAACTCGTCTAAGTTTTCTAGACGATTCGTTGCCTCTAAAGTCCCTTCTTCTTGAAGACTTTGCTTGTAATCTGATTGTTCCCAAACTTCTGCGACTAATTCACTTAAAGTTAAGTATTCTGCCTGTTGTCTTAAGCGTTTGATCATATCACTGAAGCGAACAAATTTAGTTTGTAAACTTGCAGATAAATTTGAATTTCCTAGTTGGTCAATAGCTTCAAACCAACCTAAGTTTAAACTTTCAGCAAATTCAGCTAATTTAGCAATACTTGTAGGTCCGATTCCTCGTTTTGGCACATTAACAATACGGTTAAAGCTTAAGTTATCCGCTAAATTATCAATCAGTCTTAAGTACGCTAACGTATCTTGAATTTCTTTACGTGAGTAGAATTTCAAGCCTCCAACAATCTTATACGGTAAGTTAGCTTTTAACAATTGGTCCTCTAAGTTACGTGATTGAGCTTGCGTACGGTAAAGAATGGCGTAATCACTATTCGAACGTTTTTGATCCTCTTTCGTTTCAAAGATTTGTTGAATAACATATCTTGCTTCTTCTGAGTCAGATTCCGCTAAGTAGAATTTAACCTTATTCCCCTGTGCTTTGTCACTCCAAAGTTTTTTGTCTTTACGGTTGATATTTTTTTCAATTACGCTGTTGGCTGCATTTAGTATCGATTGAGTTGAACGGTAATTTTGCTCTAATAAAATCACTTTGGCATCTGGATAATCTTTCTCAAAGTTCATAATATTTTCCATATTTGCTCCACGCCAACCATAAATACTTTGATCAGCATCCCCAACAACACAAATGTTTTTCAGTAAATCCGCTAATGTCTTCACCAATAAGTACTGAGTCTCATTCGTATCCTGGTACTCATCGACGTGAATATATTGAAATTTATTTTGATAGAACAGACGGACATCTTCATTTTCTTGAAGTAGTTTAACAGTTAATAATATTAAATCATTAAAGTCCATCGCATTACTTGTTTTTAGTTTTTGTTGATATAACTTGTAGACATTCGATTGAATATTGCCTAAGTAATCAGTGTTCTCAGCTGCAAAAGCATCAGGCATTTGCCCTTCGTTTTTTGCTGCATCAATCACCCAAAGCATTTCTTTGTAGTTGAATCGTTTGCTATCAAGATTTAATTCTTTTAGCACGCGTTTCATTAATGTTTGTTGCTCACCTTGGTCAATAATCGAAAAGTTTTGTGTATATCCAATTTGAGTGGCTTCTCGACGTAAAATACGTGCACACATCGAGTGAAAAGTGGATACCCAAATTGATGATGCTTCAGGTCCAACTAGTTTCTCAACACGTTCTTTCATCTCATTGGCTGCTTTATTTGTAAAGGTAATCGCCAACACATTCCAAGGTTTTATTTTTTTCTCTTCTAATAAATAAGCAATCCGATGGGTTAATACGCTGGTCTTTCCACTCCCAGCTCCAGCAGCAATTAGTACTGGCCCATCGGTTGTATATACAGCTTCTTGTTGTTTATTATTCAATCGGTTAATACTTTCGATTAACGATGACATATTATGACCTCCAATTTATCTAGTAGGTTGTTCACTCTAAAAAATCATACATAGTAGATTATATCAAAAATCAGTGTATAGTCCTAACAAACATTTGATGATTTTTCTGTGACTGATAGGACTCAACTTTGTCACAAACAATCTAATATTTTTATCGCTTTCATTAAAAAAATACCTCCTTGAGTTTATGGCTCAAGAAGGACATTTAATTTTCTATTCAGTTAATTCTGTAATTTGTATTTGGCGTTCACACTCTGATAATGAATCTCCTGTTACAATGACTTGTCCAATCAAACGTTTAGAGTCATTATTTATTGGATTAAACAAAGCAAAGCCCCAATCTGTTCTTAACATAAGTTGTGTTAAGAGATTCTCTTCATTCAAGACGGTTGCCGGTAAAGCAATCGCTGCTCTACTCTTAAGATGCAATGTTGGTAAAGGCAAGCCTAAAATAGCTCTCGCTGCTGCCTCATAATGAGAAATACTCATAGATCCAATCGTAAACATAGCTTCATCCGATAAACCGATACTTGCTTCGTTTATATAAACAACTCCTGCTGAAGTGATTAACATCTTCAACGTCAATGAACCAACTAAATTTAATAATTCCGCTAATAATTGCGCTAAACGGTTCATCTCAAGTTCTACCGGTTTAGATATTTGTGCTGGGAAACGCACTTGTCTTCCAAGCAGATCTCCTTGTTCACGCACTTCAAATATAGGATAAATTAAAATTTCACCACGTTCGTTACGAATAACTGTCACGCTGGCTTTTTTCTCAGTTGGAATCCATGCCTCTAAAATACATGTGGTCGCTTCTAGTTTTGCACTTGCTTCATCATAATCCTCTTCACCATACAAGATAATATGCTCATTCGCATTATCAACATGCCGTTGAGTTGATTTTAAAATACACGGGAATCCAATATATTCAACTGCTTCTTTTAAATCTGTTAAATTAGTAACCATAGAGAATGGCGCAACCAAACACTTGTTAGAATCTAAATAGGCCTTCTCGATCAGTCGGTCTGTCGTAATGGCAATTAAATCCTCTGATAAAGTTAAATCCGTTTGTGCTGCCAATAATTGAAATTCTCTATTCGATAGAATACCCATTTCAACCGTTACGACATCTACCCGTTCACTAAAATAATTTAAGACTTGCTCATTATATGATTCGGTAACTGTTTGCCACGTCGCAAATTGTCTCACTGGATTATTCTCAGATGTTACCAAACTAGCAACTCGGTAACCTAATTTACCTGCTGCTTGAGCCAAGACAGCTGCAGAAATTGATGAGCCAATAATTCCTAATGTCTCACCTGGATAATGTCTTTGCGCCATCCTGTCTACTCCCTTCAATATTGTATATTTAAATGCACCTATAATAATAACACATCACACAATTTCTAGCACTGATAAATTAGTATTTTTCTAATTAGATTGGTTGATCATATTGATTCAATTCATAAGTTTCAATCATTTCGATAATCTTGTCGGCATAAGTAGGATCAGTTGCGTACCCGGATTCTTGTAATCCATTGGCTTGTTCTACATAGTTATCACCGTTGAGAACCGCTTGATAAAACGTTGGGTCCCAAGAGGTACCCTCATTGATTAGAATGGCATGGCCTTCCATCGAAGCTTCCCAACTCGGATAAACTTTAAATCGGTCGGTAATTTCAACCCATTCATCATCAAAATATTCTAACGTTTGAAAATCTACGCCATCTGGATCAGTGGCGTCCGTTTTGACACCGTAAAGATTATTATACTCTGCCCCAAGCTGACTCCGGCCAAAATCACTTTCTAAAGCTGCTTGAGCCATTGAAACACTGGCTAAGACACCATATTGTCTTTGAAGTCTTTGTGAAATTGGTACAATCGATTCGATAAAGCCGATTCGTTGTTCATAATCAACTTCACGTTGCATCAATTCACCGTGCCTTTGGTTTGCCGTATCAACCCATCGATAAATAACTATCCCACTTAATAAAGTAAAAATTACAAAAAAGATAGATAATATCCCAATCTTTTGTAGAAAATCGGTTTTAAATCGATTCCATGCTTGTTTGTAATTTGTTTTGCGTTTTTTACGTCGAGTGGGACGTTTTTTAAATTTAAATAATTTTCTCTTCTTCTTTTTGGCCATAATGCCTCACTTTTATTCGCTTTCTTGTAACTTCTCACTTTCATCCACAAACCATTGTAAAAGTTTTACCTCGTCATGTCCAATTTGTTGGCGAATAATTCCCGGTAATCTCAATTCAATAATATCATTATAACCCCATAAATTATAATCAACAATCAATTGTAGAATAACCATGTTTGATTTTCTTACACTTTCTTCCGTGTTCTCATCACTCTGATGCCATTCTAAGCGTGCAATCCCATTATTAACCCATTTTTTGGCGATTTGGTATTTTAAGAAATTATACTCTTTGACTGGATTGTTCACAACTTCTGGCATGATTTCTGTGGTTCTTACAACCTTTTGCACAAGCATCCATTCATAATCTGTGAATAATGTCGATAAAATTTGAACATTATCGTATTTAAGACCTTGTTCACCTTTCTTCCAACGATCCCAACTTTGTGGGGAGATACCTAGTTTTTCAGTGTAAAATGCTTTCTCACTCATATACTTTTCACGAATAACCTGAACTACAATTTGAATTAATGCTGGATTCATAATATCACCCTTTACGTGTATTTTTAATTGTATTATACACCCTATACGTGATATATCCAAATGATTTATAGACAAATTTATAATATTTGATACTATTAGGTTTAGAAAAAATCGAAAGGATTCATTGATGGAAGAGAACAAATCATTTAAAGATAGATTGTCGCTCGGTTGGCGAGCAAGAAAAAGTGCTGTCTCAGTTTCTTTAATTATTATCGTATACTCAGTCTTTAATTTAGGACATGCAACTTTGGCCGCTCTATCAGCAGTGTTTGCCATACGTGAGAATATGACAGACACTTATAAATATGCAAAATACCGTATCTTTGGTAACACCATTGGCGTGTTAATTGCTACAACTTTAATTTTTTTAAGACGGAATTTTCCTATACTGAATAATGATATTTATACTTCAGTTTCTGGAGGTTTAGGAGTCCTATTAGTGCTTAATTTTTGCACTTTATTTGGTAATAAGCAAAGTATTATTAATTCGACGGCAACATTTTTAGTTGTATACTTAGGTACACCTGGAGACACTTGGCTTGTTTATAGTATTAGCCGGATTTTAGATACAGTGTTTGGAACGGGTGTTGCCATTGCTGTGAACCGAACCCTTCCAAACCGTAAACAAGATTCTTAAGACTTGATAACAATACAAAACCGCCTAGGCGTTATCTATATCAGATAATACCTAGGCGGTTTTTAGTATTTAATTAACGGTAATAGTATCTTCCGTCTGATTCATCGAAGAACCATTCAGCTGGTCTAGTTTCTCCAGTTGTTTCGTCATAAACTGTTTCTTCAGGTAAGTTCACGTAAGATCCGATGTTATCAACATATTGATTTGAGTAAGTTCTTCCATCTTCTCCTACTGTACCTGTTTCTGGTGACGATTCATCAACAACATTCACTTGAGATTGAGCCGCTTCTTCAGCAGCTAATGACTCTGCTTCTGCTTGGGCTTGTGCTTCCGCTTCTTCCTCTGCTTGAGCAGCCGCTTCTTCTTCGGCTACTTCTTCTGGTGTTTGCCCAGTTTCAAAGTAAGTCACAATGTCAGAAATAGAAGTTGAAATGGCTGGGACAACCTCTTCAGCACTCGTGAAGTTAGAAGTTAGAATGACAGTAATATAGTAAGTGTCTTCTAATTCAACAATTCCTGCATAGTTTTGTTGTGCAGTGTTTGTATCTGCTGATGCAATTTCATAACGCGTTTGATATCCAGCAATTTGACCTTCAGGATATTTTGTTGTCACTGGCGTGTTTAATAACAATTCTTTAATTGTTGCATCTGCTTCTTCTGATACTAATTCATTGTTTGCTAATTTATTAAGTAATTGAGCAATATCTTGTGCGCTTGTTACTGCACCAGTCACTTGCCCTGATTCTTGCATTGTTAACATTTGTGTTACTCGTGTTGAGAAGTAATTTGATTCATTTAACCATAAGTTAAAGGCGTTTGGTCCACCTGTTTCTTGAATTAAATGATTCATCGCTGACACGTCATTTGCTTCAACGACTGCTGATAATAATTCTTGAATAGTAAATTCTGTACCTTCTTCAGCAGTGGCTACGATTCCTTCGTCATTTTCAGCTACTAAATCAGATGACACTACGACTGGATCTTCAAGTGTTAATTCACCGTCTTCAATCGCATTGAATGTAAAGCCTAAGACAAACCATGAAATTAATGCGTCTGCTTCAACGCTTTGGTCATCATAAACATATGGCACTTCAGCATCTTGCGGGTAAACAACTGCTGATACATCACCAATAGAAGCTAAGTTATCTGTAATCGTTGAGTTAAAGAATTCAGCTTGTTCTGTATCTAATGAAGTTGTCGGTACTTCATAGGAAATACTTTCACTTACACCTAATGATTCAGATTCAACGTTAAGGACTTGTTCTTGAGCATCTGTAGAAAGTACTGCTACAGAAGGATCGTTAAAGCTGATTGTTAGTGTTTGGCCATCTTTAACTAATGAATAATCATCTTCTAGTTCTACTGTTTCTCCATTAGCATCAATAGTAAAGTTAAATGTTGTACTATCCACATTATCTAATGACTCATTGAATTCAAGTGCGACATTCGTTAATGGGTATTCATCTAAGTTTACTTCTTGATTCACAATAGATAATTGACCGTCAGCGTTACTTTCTTCTGATTCAGGTGACTCCGTTGATTCTTCAGTTTCACTTGTTGCAGCTGAATCTTCTGTTTCTGATTCAGAATCTTGTGTATCTTCAGAAGGTTCTTCCCCTTCAGATTCCTCAGTAACAGGCGCTTCCGTTACAGGTTCTTCAGGTGTATTTTGAACAACTTCTGTATCAGACGTCTGGAAATAATCTACAACTTGATTAATAATTCGTGGGCCATATAAAAAGGCTAAGAAAACAATAGCTACGGCAAGAACTAGTTTAATAATTCCCCATAACACACGACTGAATCCTCCACTAGAACGACGCGGTGTTTCTTGTACTACGTCTTCATTACGTGTTTCTTCTTTTAATTCTGCTACTTCTTGTTTATTGAAGACATGCCCACAATAGGCACATTGATTTTTACTTCTTACGTTTCTACCACAATTTGGACACTGCATTAACTCTACCTCCTAGAAATGTTGTCATTCCTCTTGTGCTTTCTATTGTAGCATAGAATGTGTCAGTTTGTCAGTTACAAACTAGAGGATAAATTCTTTAAACTGTTGTCATTCCATATATATATTAGTTTTGTAACATTCTTCTAACAAGTAAATTATTTTTATTTCAAAATAAAAACTCCCAACGATTTTAAAGTCAATTAACTTAGAATTCATTGAAAGTTTTTGGAAAATATTTTGTTATTAATCTACACCTTTAAGTGCTTCAACCATATCGATTTTTTTCAGTTTAAAGTGCATAGCCACCATGACTATTGCAGAGAATGCTAAGGATATGAAGAATGAAGCGATGTAACCGCCTATTGAAACACTTGGATGGAACAAGACGTCCATCATTTGCATTGTTTTTAATAAGTAAGTATTTAAGATCGTTCCGAGCACTAAACCAACTAAGCTACCTAAGACTGTTAGTACTAATACCTCGTTAAAGATATACATACTTACTTCTCGGTCATAGAATCCAAGTACTTTAATCGTAGATAATTCTCGGATTCGTTCAGCAACGTTAATATTTGTTAAGTTATACAGAACGACAAAGGCTAATGAAGCCGCTGAGATAATTAGAACTAATGTAATTAAATCTAAACTTCCCATTTGATCTGCGATACTTTCAGCAAGTGTATTCAAATCGACAGTCGTTAAGACATTATCATTGTCCATAATCGATTCTTCAGTTTCTTTTTGACTGACACCTTCTGTGTATTGAACTAAGTAAGCATTTTGACTTGGTTCTTCCCCAAAGATACTTTCATATTGTTCAGGATTTACATAGAGGTAGTGAGAAGCGTAGTTTTCTACAACTGTAAAATCTTCTACAGTAAACTCTTCAAAGTCTTCATTTTCTAAGGTAAATGAGTCGCTTTCTGATAAATTCAGTAACTCACCCATTCTTTCCGTGATAAATGGACCTTCATCTACGATGGCATTTGGAATTGGTTCCTGACCTCTTTCGCGTAATGTAACGTAGTCCGAGAATGATTCTAAATCACCTAGAGGAACTGTTACAGTAACGGATTGTGTCTGACCATCTTCCAATTCTGCATCATACGTTTCAAGTAGCGCTGGCATATAGCCCTCTACGCCATCCATCTCTGTGAGTGTTTGATTCATGTCCTCAACTTCAGAATCTTCTAAAACGTCATTAAGGTATACCATGCCATCATATGTTTGGAGTTGATTAAACTGACCATCCACAACACCAGATATTGTATTACTAATCCCGAAACCTGTCACGATCAACATCGTACACCCTGCAACTCCGATAAGTGTCATCGAGTTACGTCCTTTGTATCTTAGTAGATTTCTCACTGTCATTTTGGTATTAAATGATAATCGATTCCAAATACTTGGTACACGTTCTAGTAATAATTTCTTACCTGATTTCGGTGGTTCCGGTTGTAGTAGATTAGCCGGTTGGGTACGCAACATTTTAAGTGGCGTATAGATTGCAGGGAATAAAGCTGTCGCCAAGGCTATCAGTGCTGCAAGAATATTCCATCCCCATAAGATTTCAATCTCAGGCGCATCGAAATAATACAACATATTATATGCATTTAAGATAACACCTGGAAAGACTGCATAACCGATGATTAACCCAACAACGATACCTAATATTCCGGCAATACCGGCATAGACAACAAATTTCTGGATAATCGTTCCATTGTTATACCCTAGTTGTTTCATTGTTCCCATGTAATTCCTTTGTTCACTTGCCATACGTTTAATTGTTGTGAAAGTCACTAAGATAGCTATCGCAAAGAAAAACACTGGGAATATATTAGAGATGACATTTAGTTGTTCTGCATTATCATTTAAACTTTGATAGGCACTTGAACTTCCACGTTTCTCCACTACATAGGTTGGCTCTTCTAAATCATTTAGAGATTCTTTAGCTTCAGCAATATCTGCTTCAGCCTGCTCTAAATCTTCTAAGGCATCTTCTTCTTCTGAGATAAATTCATAACGATTTAAGTTATACTCAGCGTCACCTTGCATCAATTCCATTCGACCAGCTAGAGCATCTTCACGACCTGTTTCAAGTTCTCTTTGCCCTGCAATAAGCGTATTGTATGACTCGTCGATCACCCGTTTACCATCGACAAGACTCGCTTGTCCTTCATTAAATTGTGAAATACCTTCATCTAAAGCTTGTCGGCCTTCAGTGATTGCAGCATAAGCTGTATCTAACTCACTTTGACCTGCCGCACTTTGAGCATTCAGCTCAGTCCAACCTTGGTTAATCGTACTTTGCGCTGCTTCTAATTGACTCAAACCAGCATAATATTCATTCCAACCAGCTGCTAAAACAGAACTTTGTTCGTCGAGTGTCACTTGTCCCGTTTGCAACATATTCACTGCTTCCACTAATTGAGTCAATTCTGATTGAATTTGATCTAAGTCCAGTTCCGGAGGTAGTTCATTTAAACCACCATCTTCGAGCAGCTGATCTAATTCAGCTTGAGCAGTCGTCAGCGCCGCTTCCGTTTGACTAAGCTGACTATTAAGCTCTTCAATTTGAGTTTCTAAAGAATTGAATCGTTCAATTTGTTGATTCAACTCTGCCAGTTCTGAGTTATTTTGTTGAAGTAAAGTGCTAAATTCATTCAATTCATTTCTTTGTGTTTGTATATCACTTTCAATTTGAATGGATTCCGCTTCAGTTAATTCTGGATTTTGTAATTGTGATTCTAATGCACTGATTGCTTGTGATAATTCAGCCATTTGTTGATTATAAGACTCATTCTGAGTTAACAATTCTTCTCTTCGTGCAATAAGTCCCGAAATATCTCCAATATTATTGTATTCTGTTTGGAGTTGGTTTAATTCCGTTTCGATGTTTGTTAATTGCTGTTCTAATTCACGTATTTCAGCTATTTTATTAATTAGCTCATTGTCACTTCCAGAAGGGTTTTCTGGGAGTGTTTCTGTTTGAGTCTCTAATTCAGCTATTCGCTTATTTAATAATTGTAGAACATCATCAATAGAAGTTGCTGGGCTCAATTCTGTCCCAACAAGTTGTTCTAGTAAAATGAATTGTTCTGTCGAAAGTTTCAAATCAGCTAACGTTTGCTCTAGCTCTTCAACCTCATCTAATTCATTGACGATAGCTGCGAGTTCTTGAAGATTTTCTCTTAAGATATCTCGTTCAATATTTAATGAATTAATCCAAGATACAATATCCGAATTTGCTCCGGTATCTGATTGCTCAAGAACTTGAAGGAAGCCGTTAATAACATCAATCTGATCTTCAATTGCAGCTAACAATTGCTCTGGTGGTATCTGATCGTTTGTAGCAAGACTTAACTGGTCTAGCAATTCTTGTCTTCCTGCAGCCAATTGACTATAACCGGCATCAAGTGCCGCTTGGCCTTCAACTAATTGTGAATAACCTGCTTGTGCTTGTGATGCTGCTTGATCTAACTGTGCTTGTGCATCCGTTAATTGTGACTGAGCAGATGCGATTTCTTTATTAAAGGTCGCCAGTCCTTCTTCATATTGGGCCAAGCCTTCTTCATAAGTTTTTTCATTATAATTCAGTTGTGCCCGTGCATCCGCAAGGTCTAACCGACCTTGTTGATACTCTTTGATTCCATCATTCAATTCTTCTTTTCCGCTTTCGATGTCAGCAATCCCTTGATTAAGAGTTCTTTGTCCATCAAATATTTCTTGATGGCCCTCTGATAAAGTTGCTTGAGCATCTTCTAAAGCTTCTCGAGCATCTTCTAAGGTTTGGTAACCATCAGCCACTTCAGTTTCCCCTTCATCAATGGAAGACGCAATTTCATCTTGCAACTCCACAATTCGTACTTCAGGTCTACCTTTTAAGTCTTCTTCAATTGAAGCCACTGTCTGATCGACAACTTGATTATATTCTGGTGTATATGCTTCGTATTCTCTCGCATTATCTATCCAATAATATGCTTCAGAGTATAAATCTCCACTCACTGCCTGATCGCTTATAATTCCAAAGACATTAGCCGATCCGCTTCGGGTCATTCTTTCTATATAGAGTGGATTACGAGCAAAACCGACCACTTCGAACTCTTCCGTCTCCAATATGAAACCAGCACTGTCGGAATTATCTAGTGTAATTCGGTCACCAATTTGGATAGGTGAATCCATTTGTGCATTGAGCGTTTCTAGATATTTTGTATCGAGGACAATCTCATCCGTATCTTCAACCATTCGTCCTTCAAAAACCTTAAAGAAAATTGTACTCTCATCTCCGTTGTAGGTGAATATCTTCGCATTCTCTTCACCAGGACTGACAATAGCATTAATGGACTGCATGGGTAAGATAGTGACACCATTCTGGTTATCTAACAAATCAATATCTGTCTCGTTAAGACCAACTGTCGATAATATATGTCCATCTGGCATATTATTCTCTTGATATACTTCTCGAGCAGTTCTTACCATGGATGGCCCTGCGGCCCGAATTCCAACAAAGAAAGAAACACCTAAGGCAATGATGGCAAATATTGAGATAAAGCGAGGAATCGATTCTTTTATTTCTCTTAAATTATCCTTCCATAATGCAGAATTCATAGGATTCCCCCCTTCTTAATACTAATTACCATTTTATTTCATCTACTTTTAGAGGCGTATCATTTATAACAATATCGTCTACTTTCCCGTTTCTAATCTTTATTACCCGATCTGCCATCTCTGAAATTGTTGTATTATGAGTAATAACAACGATGGTGGTATCGGTATTACGGCTTGTATCTTGCAATAATTTAAGTATTTGCTTACCTGTCTCGTAGTCTAATGCACCCGTAGGTTCATCGGCTAATAATAATTTTGGTTTGCTGGCAATAGCGCGAGCAATGGATACACGTTGTTGTTCTCCACCTGAAAGTTGAGCTGGAAAATTATCCGCTCGGTGGTCTAAACCACATTGCTTAAGGACATCCATGACATCTGCATCACTATTAGATATTTGAATCGATAACTCAACATTTTCTTTTGCGGTTAAATTAGGTACAAGATTATAGTTTTGGAAGACAAAGCCAATATTATTTCTACGAAATGTTGTTAATTCTTTGTCTGAATAATCACTAATATTTTTTTCAGCAATAATAACCTCACCGGATGTCGCTTTATCCATTCCACCTAATATATTTAACGTTGTGGATTTACCAGCTCCTGAAGGTCCTAATATTACGGCAAATTCGCCGGATTCGATTGTGAATGTTACACCGTCATTTGCGCGAGTGACAACTTCACCGCTTTTATACTCTTTTACTACATCAATTAGCTCAATATAGCTCATCTAATCTCACCTCTATTACTAATTTTCGCGATAAAATACCAACACCTTGAGGTACCTACTTTCTTCATCTGGACTTGTTGGGAAATCTTCTGGAAGACTGAATTGTTGGATTAAATAATAAGTTCCGTTCAACTCTTGCGTTGCCGCAACCATATCATCTCGGAAATCTTCTAGAGCATATCCACTATGGTTGGTACTTAATATCGTCATCCCATTTGGATTTGTTAATTTAAATAATTGTTTTGCTAAGTTTGAATAGTCTTCTTCTACTCTGAACATCTTCTTTTTAGTTCGCGCGAAGCTTGGCGGATCACTAACAATTAAATCAAATGTAATGTTATTTTTGGTTGCGTAATCTAAATAATTAAAGACATCCATCACACGAATCTCATGTTTAGAATCTTCAACTTCGATATCATTTAACGCAAATTGTTCTGATGTTAATTCCATACTGCGGTTGGCTACATCAACACTTACCGTATGGTCACTTCCACCAACTGATGCCGCAACTGAGAAAGCGCCGGTATAACTAAAGATATTCAATACAGACATCCCATTTGCTTGCGTCTTAATAAAATCACGTACGTCTCTTTGGTCTAAAAAGATTCCTGTCATCCAACTTTCACCTAAATGCACAGCATAGTTAAGATTATTCTCTTTAACGACTAATGGATCCGGTGCTTCGGCGCCACTGACTAGTTGAATGGGTTCTAAATCATCTGTTTGGAAGCGGAGCGTCTCATAAACTCCCTTAACTTCAGGTAATAATTGTTTTATTGCTTCAAAGAACCAATGACGGTATTCATAAATTCCTTTAGAATACCAATTAATTTGAACGTAGTGGCCGTACCAATCAATGGTCACCCCACCAATGCCGTCCCCTTCACCGTTAAATACACGGAAAGCAGTCGTTTCGGTACTATTAAAGAATGCTTCGCGTTCTTCAAAAGCTTCTTCTAAGGCATCATAGACTAAACTGTCGTTCCAGTATTCATCTTGATAAGTGGTAATTAACCAGCCAACACCTTTATTTTGGCGTCCGACTAACATTTTCCCTAAGAATTGATTGTCAAAATCATTTAAGATGACGACATCTCCTTCAATAAAGTGTTTTGCTTTATCTTCGTTTTGGAAATCCTTCGCTTTAATTAATTTTCCACCATGTTTAATTCGCTTTGTCGCAAGTTCTCTTAATTTATATTCTGCCATTTTGAACACCCTTTTTCTTTCTCTTTTAATTTAATAACTGTGTGTCGTTGTCATAACGTTGATTCTCAGCGGTTAACACTGATTCCATCAAGTATGAAAATTCACTCATTGTCATTTTATTCAATTCGTTTATTTCTGGTATCTTTTCTTCTGATGGTGTCATGGTTAGTTCTAAACGGTAATTAAAAGATTCGATATCTGCTGTTTTATTACTGAATATATTCAGCACAAATTGTTCATAAAGACCTGTTAATGTTGCGTTATAACTACCTACCTCAGGATTTATACTAATAGTTGCTTTGGTTAATTTATCTGTCACGTGATTTGTACTAATATTACTTTCCCACTGATAATCAGCTGGAAACTCTCGATTATCCAATCTTCTCGATGATATTAAGTCATCGGTAATTTGTGAAGACAATGTCGACTGAAATGTTAGTCCTCGTGAGTTTTCAGTGATATTAAATTGTTGGTTCGGAATGACATCATAGGAAATGTGTCGATCATCACTTTCGTTAATATCCATATTTAATCTATAATCCAGACTGAAACTGCCTGCATTTTGATAGAATCCACGTGGAATCTCAAGTCTTTCCATATCGATAATCGTGCTATCATTTAACTGATAGATATTATCAGTAGAGATATCCTCTATTTGCGATAAATCTGGAAAGTATAATAAATTATCGATTAATTCTTCATTCATATTAATCGAACCTAATTCATCTTGATTAATCGCAATGTAGTAATCATTGTATTCATTTAATTTGTTTTGAACATTTTTAGGAAAATACCTTTGCTCAAAAAATCCTGTGTCCGTTAATAAATTGATTGTATTAATATAAGCTAAAGAAAATTCACGATAAGAAACGATGTCATAAGTTGAGATTGATTGTGTATCGTCTTGTCCATATTCATAAATATCAAACGTTAATCGTGCATCCCCACTTATAGAATCAGCAATAATCTCACCTTCAGCTAGTAATTTGTTCGAGTCAACATTCATATAACGTAAAGCGATTTTATAATTATCTGATGCTTCTAATTTATCTAATACTTGCTTAAAATCTTGATCAACTTCTTCTCGTATGACAAGCTCCTCTTGTATTTCTTCATCTTCAGATGCTTGAGCCAACTGTATTGGAAAATTAATTAATGAAATGAGACTCAGAGATAACAATAATTTCTTTAATTGACGCATAATTATTCGCTCCTGACCTTTTTACTCCGCTTCATATATTAGCATATTATTTCGAACTGAGTATGAATTTTATTTTCTTTATTAACAGCTACTGCGCTTACATAAAAAAAGCATACACTTTTAGTTTTAGAGACTAAAAATGTACGCATTTAAATCGAAAGAAACGATTAACTATCTTTTATCTTTATCGTCGTTATCGAAGGCTTCTTTCACACCGTCTACCGCACCTTTGACAGTATCTTTAACGTCATCTAGGGCTTCTTTAGCTTTACCGCTATTTTTTTGTGCTTTTCCTTCTGTTTCACGTTTTTTATCGCCAGTTACTTTACCTGTAACTTCTTTTGTTTTTCCTACAACTTGATCTTTTTTATCTTCTGACATATTTTTCCCCTCCAAATTTTTATTATTTCTTTATTCTTATATTTTATTGAAAAAGCAGTGCTATTGTCAATTAATAGGCTTTTTCTCCGGTTATGACTATCATTATTTTGATTATGAAAGAAATAAAATAATGATGCCAGTAATACTTGCTAAAAAGCTTTTCATGTTCTAAACTAAATTTAGTTAAAGGGGTGTATTATGAAAGTATTACTATATAGCGAAAACTTGAAACAAATTAATAAATCTGGCTTAGGTAAAGCCATTCAACACCAGAAAGAAGCTCTTTCTTTAAATAATATAGAATATACAACTGACATAAATGATACGTTTGATCTTCTTCATATTAATACGTATTTCCCAAAATCATATTATGTCGCATATAAGTTAGGGCATAGTGGCATCCCTGTCGTTTACCATGCTCACTCAACCGAGGAGGATTTTCGAAATTCATTCATCTTTTCAAACCAAGTCTCTCCATTGTTTAAACAATGGTTGATTCAGGCTTATCGTCAAGGTGATATTCTCATCGCTCCTACACCTTATGCTAAAAAGTTACTTGAATCGTATGATATCGGACGAGAAATTGTGAGTGTATCAAATGGGATTGATTTGCGCCGTTTCAATCACGTAGATAATGCTAGAGAACTGTTTCTTGAAGAGTTTAATTATGAACCTGATGACTTTATCGTTATGGGTATTGGCTTATATTTAGAACGGAAAGGGATTCTGGATTTCGTGGAATTGGCCAAGCGCATGCCACATGTTCAATTTATTTGGTTTGGTTATACTGATCTAAAACTTGTGCCCGACAATATTAAACAAGCGATTCAAACGGACTTACCAAATCTAAGATTCGCTGGTTATGTTCCTAATGATTCCATCATACTTGGTTTACAAGGTTCTGATTTGTTCTTATTTCCAACGATGGAAGAAACTGAAGGG
This sequence comes from Ruoffia sp. FAM 20857, assembly GCF_045528645.1. Classification (NCBI taxonomy): domain Bacteria; kingdom Bacillati; phylum Bacillota; class Bacilli; order Lactobacillales; family Aerococcaceae; genus Ruoffia; species Ruoffia sp. FAM 20857. Next base: position 9,956 of record NZ_JBGQRB010000005.1, on the reverse strand, counting down.
ATTCCTGCCTTAGAGGCTTGTGCAACAAAAGCAAACTTTATTGTTAGAGATATCCCAGTATTTGACGATTGGTTGATTGACAAGAAACATGTCTATAAAGGAAAAGACATTGATGATTTCGAACGATTAATCGAACAATTTAGATTAAATGACTTACCTCCCTTAGGTGAAGCTGCCTATGAGGTTGCTAAAGAGAGAAATCTCATAGAAATTGGAAAGCAATTAAAAGACGTCTACCAAAAAGCCATCGAAATTAAACTCGAGGAAGAAAAAAACTGAAGTAGATGAATGGCTTAGTGCCGTTCATTTACTTCAGTTTTTTATGCTTTCTTAATTAAATGTGTATCCAAGAATTTATCCAATTGCCCCTTATCTCTCGCTGTTTGCCCTTGAGAGATGTTTGTCGGGTTTAGATATAAACGCGCTTGCTCATTGTTATTTTCATCAAATGCAGCAACCGCCTCACCTTCATCTTCGTCGAACACTCGATCCACGTGATGATAAGTACTTTCTAATATCTCTTCGACATCCATTGCGATTGCATCGCGCAATACTTGATACATCTCAGCTTGTGCTTCAGGAATGTAGAATATATCTACTTTTACTAAGTCTTCTTGCTCAGTTTTTTTACCTTTTTGTCTTCTCTTTTTTGCCAACTCGCTGCCACAGACCTTTCTATCTTTTCTTATGGATTAAGTATTTATTCATAAATTCCATAGAATCATTTAAAAGAAGTTCCTCTAGTAAATTTATCACAGAAGAATCTTCATTTGTTCCAATTTGGTAGGTTGTCGATAACAATAAATCATGATCAGCATTGCCCATTGCGATATTGTAATGGGCTTCTTTCATCATACTTTCATCATTTAAGCTATCGCCAAATGCCATTGTATCTTCTTTTTTAATATTGTATTTTGTCTGTAATTTTCTTACAGCACTTCCTTTACCGCCATCTTTTGAGTATACATCTAGCCAACCGTCACCACTCGTTACCGAATCAATGTCTTGAAAACGTTCTTTCAAAATACGCGTCATTATTTTATTTCGATCAAGTGAGTGCGTTGAATAAATCGCGAGTTTAGTAGGCTTTTCTCCTTCCGGTAAATCTTCGAACTTTTCAATATAGGCTAAAGCATTATTATATTGAGAAATGTGTTCAAAGGCTTCGCCTTCGGTTTCTCTAAAGTAGGCTTGATTTCCAGTATTTACCATAATGTGGAAACCTTCAAATTCATCAACAAAGGATGCAATTTTATAGAGAGTCTCTCTATCCACAGTCGTTGTTGATAACTCTTCATTATTTTTTACTATAAAATTCCCATTATCACAAGCAAAGTATAAATCTTTTTGATCTTCTTGCGAGAAGTAGTCAATAATTTTGTGATAACTGTTCCCAGTTGCTATACAAACCAATACATCTCGGCCTTTCAGCGTATGAAGTGCGTGATTAAAACGTTCGACGTCGTAGCTTTTGTCTTTTCTCAACAGAGTTTCATCTAAGTCAATTACAATTAATTTTACAGTCATTATAAACTCCTTATAAGATGTCCATTTCGTATTAATAGTATCATATTTAGTCACTGGTTTTAAATAGATTTACTTCTAAAAACGTTGTAAACCTTTCCAACTAATGCTGACCTTCTTATTTTTCTAGAGTTTTATTAATGATCGCGCTAATGATTTGTCGTGCTTCTTCGCCTTCTGGCGTCGGGTACACGGGATAGATATGATTCATCTTCTCAGCAATATATAAATCGTGTTCAATATTATCTTCTTTTAAACGGTTCGCAAATTGAAGGATATCTGGATAAAAAACTTCATGCGTCCCAACAAATAACGTAATACGTGCTAAATCACGACCACTGATAAGCATTGGACTCACGAGTGGATCATCGATACGCCCATCTTTTCCTACCCAATATTCACTTGCTAAATTCAAGCCAATTTGACTGATCATCGGATCCAATGGCTCTAAATCTGGAATTTCTGGATTCTCGTTGGCAATATCTAGCCACGGTGATAAGGCGATGATTTCATCCGGTTGCTGGATACCTTCTTCCCTTAATGCATCTGCCAGACCTAAAGCCATACCTCCGCCAGAAGAATCCCCCATCAAGATAATTGGATTGTCATTCACATTCTCTTTAAGCATTTGCTTGTATAATGTTAAGACATATGGAACAGACTCTTTATAAGAGTATTTCGGTGTTTTTAAATATTGTGGGAATATTACTTGAGCATTCGTCTTCTTCACTACTGAACGTAAGAAGAAGTAGTGAGTTGGATAAGGCGGAAAGGCATAGCCACCACCATGTAAGTAAAATATTATGGGTTGCTTTTCCTTTTTCTTATTCCATGAAAAAACTTGCATGGGCCCATGATAGCTTTCTTCTACTTTATGCCCTACCATGATATCTGGTTTAATTTGTGGTTTGGTATTCCATTTGATGAAATCATCAATGCGGTTTTGATGTTCGAATAGCTTTCGCTGCTCTTCTTTCATTCCGTAAACAAATAGACCTCGTTCAATTAGCCAACTTGATAGGGATTGATTTTTATACTTAGGAAACAGTTTAGTTGCTAATAGAATTCCTCCCGCAACAGTGAGTCCTGCCATCGATATTTTTTTTAGTGTTGAATTTTTCTCCTGCAACCATGCTCCTCCTTTGAATTTTGTTCTTGTCTTATTATTGTATCAAAATGTTTGTTTATTGATAAATCTTATGATTATGTTTACTAATTTGACTATTTATGAGAAAATAATTAGACTATATCTAATTTTTTTAATTTAGGAGGACTTTAATGAAAGAAGCATTTAAATTTGCGTTCCCCCATACTATCCCAATTATGGCGGGCTATATCTTTTTAGGGATACCCTTTGGATTATTGGCTGTGAGTCAAGGTTTCTCGCCATTATTTGCTATTTTAATGAGTGTGATTATTTACTCAGGTGCAATTCAATATGCTGCCATTGATGTATTTTTAGCATCTTTTAATCCAATTAATGCAATAATACTTACGTTGATGGTAGGTGCTAGACATATCTTTTACGGTATTGCAATGCTTACAAAGTTTAGTAAATTAGATTCAAAAAAATACTATACCATCTTTGGTTTAACTGATGAGACTTTCTCGGTGCTTGTTTCTATTGATGTTCCTGAAAATCTCAGTCGAGATTGGGTGTATTTCTTCATTACTTTACTCAATCAAATGTATTGGGTTTCTGGAACCGTTATTGGCGTCCTCTTAGGAAGTATGATTACAATTAATCTTGAAGGGATTGATTTTGTTCTAACTGCACTATTTATTACTATCTTTGTTGATCAATGGTTAAATAGTTCTAGTAAAGTTCCTGCCCTTGTTGGAATCTTATCTGGTTTGCTTTGCTTAGTACTATTTGGTGCAAACAATTTTATGATTCCTGCGATGGTATTTATCGTTGGCTTCTTCTTATACCGCTTTAATAAGAATGGGGTGGCTCGTCAATGACACAAACCCAACTTTGGATTACATTTGCTATAATTGCGGGTCTTACGATGCTGACCCGTTTTATAACTTTTATTATTTTTCCGGCCGGTTCTCAACCACCTAAGGCAATTATTTATTTAGGTTCTGTATTACCCACTGCTGCCATGGGCTTGATTATTGTATTCGCGTTGAGAAATACACCTGTCCTCACTTATCCTTATGCTATCCCTGAAGTGATTGCTTCTCTATCTATTGTCATTATTCATTATTGGAAACGAAATACAATCTTAAGTATTTTAGTTGGAACCGTTATTTATATGTTTCTTATACAAAGTATCTTTTAACAAAAATAGACCTGACTTAGTTTTGGCTAAGTCAGGTCTATTACTTTTCTATATTACATTTCTTCAGGTGCTTCAACACCTAAGAGATTTAATGCGTCTTTAATCACAATCGTAACAGCTTTAACTAAAGCCATACGTGATTCTAATTGGTCATCATCGTTTAAGATACGCACATTTGCATAGTATTTATTGAATTGTTGAGCTAATTGGATAACATATTTAGCAACTAAAGAAGGTTCAAAGCGTTCAATGGCATTTTCTACGATACGTGAGTAGTCAGCGATTTTCTTAATAACTTCCCAACTGTATGCATCGTTAAGATTTACAGTTGTGTCTTTTGAAATTTCTTTGTCGTATTTACGAATCATACTCATTGAACGTGCGTAAGTATATTGTACATAAGGACCTGTTTCTCCTTCAAATTGAACAATATCTTTTAAGTTAAAGTCAAAGTTATTCATACGGTCTGTTTTAAGATCGTGGAATACTACCGCTCCAACACCGACTTGATGAGCCACTTCTTCTTTATTCGCTAAATCAGGATTTTTCTCATTGATTTGTTCAGTTGCTAAAGTGATCGCATCATTCAATACTTGTTCTAGTAAGACAATTTTACCTTTACGTGTTGATAGTTTCTTACCGTTTAAAGTAATTAAACCAAATGGTACGTGAGTCATATCTTTATACCATTCATAACCTAATTTGTCTAAAACAGCTTTTAGTTGTTTAAAGTGAACACTTTGTTCATTCCCAACTACATAAACATTTTTAGCAAAGTTATAAGTGTTGTAACGGTAGATGGCTGCTGCTAAGTCACGCGTCACGTAAAGTGTGGCACCATCTGATTTTTTAATTAAGGCAGGTGGTAAGTTTTCTTCTTCAAGGTCAACGATGGTTGCACCTTGGTCAATTTTAGTTATGTTTTTACTTTCTAATTCTTCGATAACAGCTTGCATTTTATCATTATAGAAGGCTTCCCCATTGTATGAGTCGAATTCGATATTTAACATATCATATACTTTTTGGAATTCTTTTAATGATTCGTCTTTGAACCAAGTCCAAAGTTCGATCATTTCTTGATCGCCATCTTCTAATCGTTTGAATACCGCTCTGGCTTCGTCATCTAATTCTGGATTTTCTTCTGCTCTTTCATGGAACTCAACATATAGTTTAACAAGTTCATTGATAGGATCTTTTCTAACTTGTTCTTCATCGCCCCATTTTTCGTAAGCAACGATTAATTTACCAAATTGAGTACCCCAGTCACCTAAGTGGTTAATACGAATTGGGTTGTAACCCGTTTTCTCAGCTAAGTTAGCGATTGAATTACCGATAACTGTTGATCTTAAGTGTCCCATAGACATTGGTTTAGCAATATTAGGTGATGACATATCAATCGTCATTGCTTCGCCGTGACCAATATTTAAATCTCCATAGTCTTCGCCTTCATTTAGAACTTGTGTAACCAGTTCGTTAGCGACATTTTCACGTTTAAGAAAGACATTAATATAAGGACCTACAGCTTCAACGCTCTCGAAGTTATCCATACTTATTTGCTCAGCGATATCACTCGCAATTTGTTGAGGCGCTTTACGGAATACTCTAGCTAATGCGAAAGCAGGGAAAGCTAAATCCCCATGCTCAGTATTATTTGGTACTTCAATTAATTTAGTAATTTCTTCTTTGCTTAAATGCTCACCAACAATTGGTGTTAAAGCATCTACATATATTTGTTTGATATCCATTGTTTATATTCCTCCTAAAATAAAACTCAAAATAAAACACCTCAAGAAAGACATAATTAAATGTCTCTCTAGAGGCGTTAACTTATACGCGGTACCACTCTAGTTCCATGAATCACTATCATTCATGCTCTCGTATTGATAACGAAGTTTCCTCCGAACTAGAGTATCTAGTTGTACGATGAAAGTGCGCTTCGATAGCTCTCTCTGACTGGCTCTCAACATCCCAGCTTGCTGTATAGAGATAAGTTATCTACTCTCTTTCAAGGGTTAACTGTCTCCTAAACCGCAATTATTCTACCAAAATATATGATGTTCGTCTACACTTTAATGCTTATTTGTTGATTTATTACGAGTAAAGACTAAATATGCTCCACTTAGTAATACTAAAACGCCTAAGAATAAAATTCCTTTTGTTGACGTTTCACCGGTATTTGGTAGGTCATCATCATTCTCTTCTACACTTGATTCGACTGTCACTTCCACAGATTCTTCTTGTGAGATAGACGCTTGTTCTGCATTATACACAATACCGAATGTACCTAATTGTTGAGTTCTGAAGGTAATTCTTTGGTTATGTAATGCAAATGTTAAGTTTGAATTGTTGCTATCGTTTACACGAACCACTCGTAATTGCGAATTAACAGGACGTGTTGGAATCTTAATCTCGGCAATTCGAGTTAATTGAACTGCTTCGTTATTCTCATCCAATAAAGTAATTGTGTAAATATCCGCATCTGCATTTTCTAAAGTTGCTGCACTATCTAAAGTATCCACGTGAATGGTTGAAACTTTCATTGCGTCTTGTGGGTTTACCCAAACTTCTATACCTGTTTCAGCATCAATAAATTGTCTTGTCGCTTGTGAAGCTTCTTCATCAATACTTGCTTGCTCAGCAGGTGTTAAGCTTTGCGACTCATCAACAATCACACTTGATGATTGTGACTGACTAGAAGACTCGCTATTTGATTCTTGTGAGCTTGTTGATTCAGAGCTTGATTCTTGTGAGCTTGACTCCTCAGAACTTGAAGATTCTTGAGCAGTGGCTCTTGGGCTAACGGTAATTGTTTCATTCGCTACAATCCCAAATTCACCCGTTAATTCTTCGATTTCAAAACCTTCGGGTACATTGATAATTTCATATGGGTATGAACCAACTTCTAAGTTATCTACTGTCACTTCTCCATTATTATCTGTTGTATACGTTTCGTGATCGATTCTAATCTCAACGCCTGCGACAGGTTGATTATTATTATCTCTAATTTGAATTGTGACTGAACCAGTCTCTGTTAATTTTTCGATCCTTATCTCTGCTTCAAAAGCCGATCCTTCTTCAATTTCAGTCGCTTGTTCTTCTGAATTATTATAGTAACCATCGGGCGTACTTGTTACAGAATAATTATAACGACCAGGCTCTAGACTTTCGAAATGAGCGATACCTTCAGCGTTCGTTGTTCCAGTTAAGCCACCAAAAGCAAGACTAGCACCTTCAACAGCATCCCCGTTTTGATCGACTACTTTAATATCAGCCGTTGATAATTCGATTTCTCTTTCAACGCTAATCGCTGCAGTTGTTATTTCTGATTCATTGACTGTCACTTCTCCACTTGCATTACCAATATATCCTTCTGGTAATTCTGTGATTGAATAAGTGTACGTATTGGGTTCAATATCCGAAATCGTTGCCGTTCCTTCTGTATTCGTTGTAATCGTTGTGTCATTGATTGAAATAACCGCTCCTTCTACTGGAGAATTATCTTGATCAGTTACATTAAAGATAACTGTTCCCGGTTGGACATTATGTTGAACTTGTAGAGTTCGAGCTTCTGTTGCTCCTTCAGCGATATAAACACTTTGAGAAGCGATATTATGTTCATAATTTTCTGGTAATTCATTAATAATATATTCGTACGTACCTTCTACCAGTTCATCAAATACAACTTGACCCTGGGCATTGGTTGTTTCTGTTTGATCTTCATTTAACTGTACTTGGGCACCAGACACAGCTTGGTCACTTTGATCCATGACTGTAATCGTTAATTGTCCGGGTGCAAGTTCTCTTTCTACAGTAACAGTCTCTTCGATATTATTATTCGCTTCAATTATCACTGTCCCAGATACTTGACCAGTATAATTTTCTGGTAAGCTTGCTAAAGTATAGTTGTATGTTTGGTCTGCATTTAATCCTTCGATAATCACTTGTCCGTTTGAATTTGATGGATAAGTATTATCATTCAGTGTGATTTGAGCGCCATCAACTGGTTCGTTATTTTGATCCACGACACTAAATGTCACTTTCCCAAATTGCTCAACTTCACTTAGATTAATTTCTTGTGTTGCTTCTTCATTGGCAACAATTGCTAGTTGACCTTCCGCCGGTGTTTCATATTGTTCTGGTAAATTTGTCACCGTATAGTTATAAGTACCCGGTCCAATGTCAGTAAATTCAGCTACACCACTTGGGTTTGTTGTGGCAGTCTCATTCCCTAATTGAATTTCAACATTTTCAACGGGTTGGCTAGCTTCATCAACCACTGTAAATACAGCACTATCAACCTGTTCTGCTTGCGCAATGACCAGTGTATCTTCAACTTGTTGGTCTGGATTAATTGTAATCGTTCTTACTTCAGCTTCTCCATCTAAGACATAACCTTCTGGTAAAGCCGTAACAGAGTATTCGTAAGATTGATTTGCTTCTAAATCTTCAAATACGACTTGCCCGCTACCATCTGTGATTGCAGTCTGCTCACCTAATGTAAGTTCTGCACCATTAATTGGTTGCTGTACATCATCAACAACATTAACTAATAATGAACCATAAGCTACTGATGTTGGTAAGGCAATTGCTTCTTCAGTAGGTGCAGATTCAACTACGTTTACACTTCCTGATACAGGTATTTCAAATCCTTCTGGAGCTGAAATTACATCATAAGAGTAACCGCCAACTGGTAAGGCTTCAGTTTCCACTCGGCCAGTTTCAGTTGTAGTATAAACACTGTCAGCGATTTGAATTTCCACCCCATTAATGGGGTCAAAAGCTTCATTTGTTACCACAAATTCAATGTTATTTGTATTGACATCTGCTGATAAAGTAATCGTTGCTTCAGTGTGAGTGGTTGGATCAACAACAACTGTTCCTGTCGTTTGTTCTAGGCTATATCCTTCAGGAACACTATTAATTGTATAAGTTGCTTCTCCTACGGGTACTTCTGAGAATACCGCTTGACCGTAAACATCTGTATAAATTTCACTATCATTCAATGTCATCGAAACATTAGAAACCGGCACTGATTCTTCATCAAGAACAGTTAAAGTTACTGTGTTTGCTTCTGGAGTTTCTGGAATGCGTTCAACAGATATTTTAACGTTCGTCGTTTCTTGACTCACTACCGTAATTGGTTCAGCTGGCATCGTGATACCTTCAATAGAATAATCTTCGGGTACAGAAAGTACTTCTACTTGGACCTCTCCAGCTGGAACATTGTCAACTTTAAGGAAACCTTGCGCATTTGTTGTAAACTCTTCACCATTTACACTAAGCACAGTGTTCGCTACTAATGAGCCATCACTACCAATAACTTGTACCATTAATGTACCCGTTTCTTCAGGTACTTCTTCACCTGGTGTGTCCGGTTCATCTGGATTCTCTGGAAGTGTTGCAATCGATTGCTGATCCGCTATCGTGACAACTAATTCCGCCTCATATTGGTTAGTTGCTTCATTTAATAAGTTATCTCCTAATTCTATCTCGAATGGTACATCTAATACTACAGTACCATCACCCCATGGTATTAGATCACCAGTTTGGCTTAATTCTTTTAGAACATCTTGATCAGTTGTTGTTGGATGGGTTTGTTCTACGCGTGCTGGAATTAATTCTTGTCCGTCACGTTGAAAATTACCGGCATCATACAATCTGAATTTATAATTACCTGGTGTTAACATCAATGGTTCAGTATTTGGTTCATTAGAACGATAACTATAAACGAGTGTCCCTTCACCTGTATCTGGATCAGTTTGAATTATGTCATAACTGATTTGAGTTTGTTCCGTCGGCTCACCGCCATACATTGCTAAGTACACTTGAGCATCTACAGTGACTGATGTGACCGCATTCTCCTGTGCATTGACGGGTTGTAAGCCTACGAACAGACCCACAAAAGAAGACATAATCATAAATAAAGCTGTTATATACTTCATCTTCTTCATCTTTCTTACCTCCTAAATAAATTTGTAATAACTATATATTAAGTTTACCATAAAGCACTTTTATATGAGAGTGTAAAATATCTTGTGTAAATAGAAAAAAGGAAGCCCCTTCTGTAGAATAGAGTTACCACACTACATTCACAGAAAAGAGGACTTCCCTATGAACAATCTTACTACAGATATCTTACAGACT